>CAVDVT010000019.1:0-13017 GCA_963612415.1 bacterium
GCACTGTACGGGGTGCAACGCAATGCCCACCAGCGCGTGGAGGAAAAGGAGCGCGCCCTGCATCAGGAAGAACAGGCCCGCCAGCAGATGGAGGGCCTTGCCAACACCGACGGTCTGACCGGCCTGCACAACGAGCGGTATTTCAACGCGCTTCTGAAGGAAAAAGAGCAGCGGCAGGAGCCGTTTGCCCTGTTCTATCTGGATCTGGATCAGTTCAAGCCGGTGAACGACACCTACGGCCACGATGTGGGCGACCAGCTGCTCAAAGAGGTGGCCCGGCGGCTGCGGGGCTGTGTGCGGACAAGCGATACCGCGTTCCGCATTGGCGGCGATGAATTTGCGCTCATCGTCAACGGGGGGATGACCCGGGAGTTCTGCCGCAGCCGGGTGGAAAAGATCAAGGCTGCCATCCGGGAGCCGTACTGCCTGAATGGCGTTGAGATCCGGGTGGGCACCAGCTGCGGCTGTGCGTTGTACCCGGCAGAGAGCCGGGATGTAAAGAGCGTCCGCATCCTGGCCGACCAGCGGATGTATGAGGACAAAGAAAAAACCGGCCGCAGCCGTGAGCGCTGAGACCGGAACTTATAAAAATTCTTCCGCCGGGCGGGGGCGGCTGTAATAGTAGCCCTGTGCATAGCGGCAGCCCAGTTCACACAGTGCTTCCACCTGCTGCTGGGTCTCCACGCCCTCGGCGACCAGGCGCAGATCCAGCGTTTTGGCCAGCTGCACCACAAACCGGACGATCTCGGTGTGGCGGGCGCTGTCCGGGAACTGGGCCAGGAAGCTGCGGTCCAGCTTCAGCACATCCACGGGCATGTCCGCCGCCATGGAAAGGGTGGAGGCCCCGGTGCCAAAGTCGTCCATTTCGATCAGAAAGCCCTTTTCCCGCAGGGCAGTCAATACGCGGGACACGATACGACCGGAATCCTCGGTATAGGCCCGCTCGATGATCTCGAGCCGGAGCAGCGCGGGTTCCAGGTCGTATTTTTTCAGCAGTCCGTCCAGCACATCGGCAAGGTCGGGGCGGTAGAGGTCGCGCCGGGCCACATTCACCGACACCGGCAGGGGCGGCAGGCCGCGCTGGCGCCGCTGGGCAAGGAACTGGCAGGCGGCCTCCCAGATGTACTGGTCCACCGGGTAGATGGCGTCCTCCTGCTCCAGCAGGGGGATGAAATCGTTGGGCGGCACAAAGCCCAGCTCCGGGTGCTGCCAGCGGATCAGCGCTTCGGCACCAATGGTCTCGTCCGTGAACATATCCACTTTGGGCTGCAGGTAGAGCCGGAACTCTCCCCGGTGCAGGGCATCCGGCACACTGTCCAGCAGCTTGTGCTGGCGCAGGAGCTTGTCCTGCAGGGTGTGGTCATAGCGGGCAAGGCGCACGTCGGTGCGGGGCGGCAGGTTGTTCAGGGCCAGCCGGGCACGGTCGCACATCTGGATGGGCGGCACCTCGGCAGAAGAAGCAGAGTAGACGCCCATCAGTCCGTGCATCCGGACGGGCAGGGGATAGGTATCAAAAAAGGCAGGCAGCTTTTTTGCCAGCTGATCCACAAAGTGGTACTGCGCGGGCATATAGATGTAATAAATATCGTTGTTGGCCCGGGCAAACAGGCCGCACTCTGCGTGTTCCAGCCCCAGCAGATAGATGGCCAGCGACTGGAGCAGATGGTCGGCGGCCTTGGTGCCGAACACCTCACACAGCAGGGTGAAGTTCTCCACATCCAGCACGATGAGGTCAAAGGGCTGACCGGGCGCGGCCCGGAGGGCCTGCTCCACCCGGCGGAAAAAGCCGCTGGCCCGGTAAAGGCCGGTGAGAGTGTCGCGCTCCAGTGCGGCAATGGCGCTGTTGGCCTCCTGCACATCGGCCAGCGCCTGCTTGAGCCGCTGGTTGGCCTTGAGCAGTGCCCGCTGGGAGTTGATGAGCTGGTTGTTCATCTGCTGGATCTGGTAGTAGTCGTCGGTGTAGAGTTCCTGCAGGTTCTCCGACGCCCAGGCCAGACACCGGGCGCACAGGGTGTTGAACTGCTGGATGCTCCCGGTGGTGTCGGCCTTGGCGGCAGCCACCAGCCAGGCTTTGGGATAGGAGCTGACCAGTCCGGACAGCACCGGCCCGCCGGGGCTGAGCCGGAGCGAAATGGCACAGTACGCATCCGTTTCCTCCGGGCGGTCAGACTCCGGGGTGAGCAGCGCAAACAGCCCCGCGCCCTCTGGGACCAGAAGTTCCGGCGAGGTGTGCAGGGTGCGTGTGATGTTCCAGTTCTTGTCGCAGAGAAAAACAGCGTGTGTCATGGTCAGAGGGGATCAGCAAAGCTGGTTTGCCTGCTGCAGCAGCTGGCGGGCATCGGTAACGTAAAGATCAACGGGCCACTGCTTCCACAGGTCATGGGTGCTTTCAAAGGCTTTGCCGCCCACGGCGATGCGGGCGGAGGGGTAACGGGTGCGGATGGCGTCCACGACGCTGCGGCAGGCCATCAGGTGCTGGGGCATGGTCACGGACAGGGCGATCAGGTCGGGGCGGTTCATTTCCACGGCTTCCAGCATGGCATCCTCGGGCACGGCAGCGCCCAGATAAATGCTGTCCCAGCCGTCGTTCTCAAACAGGTCTGCCACCATCCGGGCGCCCATCTCGTGCAGCTCGGTGCCCGGGCAGGCGCAGAGCAGGGTCTTGTTCCGGCGCTGGGTGGCAAACAGCAGGGGATACATCTGGGCCATGGCCATCTGGGTCACGGAGGTGCAGTAATGCTCGGTGTCCACGGTGATCTGGGCTGTGTGCCACAGGTCGCCCACCCGGCGCATGCTTTCGGCCAGGATGTCCACATAGATATCGTTGAAAGGGATGCCCCGCTCCGTGAACTCGTGGATGAGGGAAGCTGCCCGGCGTCCGTTGTGCTGGAGCAGGCTGTCCATGTATTGGGTCACCTCTGCCTCATAGCGGGAGGGGCGGCCCACCGCGGGCATGGGCTGCTGTGCGGCCCGGTGAACGGCGGCATCGGCCACATCCAGCAGCTGGAGCAGCCGGGGCTGAAGGGCCGGGCGCATGGTCTGCAGCACGCTTTCCCGGATGGTGCCCAGATGTTCCAGCACATACTCCTCGGTCTTGCCGGCCGGGATCTTGCCCTTGAGGACAGAGGCCATGAGCTGGTACAGCCAGACGGCATAATCCTCCATGACCTTGTCGTCGTTCAGCAGGTAGGCCGTGTAAAGAAAATCGATGTTATAGCGGGTGTCCCGGTAGATGATGCGGCTCACACGGGGCGTGAGCGAAGCATAGTAAGCGGGGTCGGCCTGACAGGCACGGTGGAACGCGTCGTCGGCAAGGCCCTGAAAATCGGCATCGTACTCCATCCAAAGCAGACTCATTGGTGTGATCTCTCCTTTTCCGCAAGGCTCCGGATAAAATATTTCCAGCAAAATTATAGCATAAGTGCGGGAAAAGTGCTACTGCAAAATCCGCAGAACTTTGCGGCGGAACAAAAGCGTTTCGGCAGAACCGGGGCGGGCAGGCAAAGAATGCGGGCGCTGCGGAATAAAACGGCTGCGATTTCCACAGAATAACAACACATCGCAGAAATCTGGAAGCGAAGGAAAAACCTGAACAGGAAAGGAAGATACAGATGAAAGCAACCGGGATCGTGCGCCGCATCGACGAGCTGGGCCGGGTGGTCATCCCCAAGGAGATCCGCCGCACCCAGCGCATCCGCAGGGGAGACCCGCTGGAGATCTTCACCACCGGCGAGGGGGAGGTCATCTTCAAAAAGTATTCGCCCATTGGGGAGCTGAGCGGTGTGACCACCCAGTATGTGGATGTGCTGAGCAAGAGTTTTGCCCTGACAGCCTTTGTGTCGGACCGGGACCGCATTCTGGCCGCTTCTGGGGCCGGCAGGCGTGACCTTGCAGACCGCAGCGTGAGCCAGCCGCTGGAAAAGCTGATGGACAGCCGGAAGATCTACCTGAGCGATGGCATTCCGGAAAAGGCACTGCTGCCCTGTGAGGGCTCGCCCCGGGCGCTGCTGTGCGCGGTGCCCATCATTGCCGCAGGGGATGTGACCGGCGCCGTGGGTCTGCTGACGGAAGACCGCACCGCCCAGCCGGACCCCGCCCAGCAGAAGGCTGTGGCCGTGGCCGCAGCGTTTCTGGCAAAACAGATGGAGGAATAACATTATTATAAAGGGGGCTGCCGTGGGGCAGCCCCCTTTTGCATAGCTTCTTTATGACAGAATTATGAATCTTTCAAAACTTTTCTGGGAATCTATTGACAGCGCCGGAAAATTGGCTATAATGGTCTTAGCACTCAGGAAGATGGAGTGCTAAAGAACAAAAAGCAAACGAAGGAGGCAGGCGCTATGACGATGGATGCACGCAAGCAGCGAGTCTTGCAGGCGATCGTGGCGCTGTATGGCCTCGAGGGCGAGCCCGTAGGCAGCAGTGTGCTGGCAAACTACTTTGACATGGCAGTTTCCAGCGCCACGCTGCGCAACGAGATGGCTGCGCTGACCAAGCTGGGCCTGCTGGAGCAGCCCCACACCAGCGCGGGCCGTGTCCCCAGTGCCAAGGGCTACCGTTATTATCTGGACAATCTTCTGACCGACGACCAGCCGCTGGACCGTGTGACCCGCGCCCGTGTGGACGCAGTGTTCGCCAGCCTGGACCACGAGCCGGAAAAGTTGGCACAGGGCGCTGCCAGGGCGCTGGCCGCCATCAGCGGCTGCACCGCCGCCATCAGCACCCCCTGTGCAGAAGACCTCTGCATCGCCCATTACGAAGTGGTGCAGGTGGGGCGCAGCGCAGCGGCTGTGCTGGCTGTGACCACCGCCGGTTATGTGCGCACCCGTGTGGCGCGGGTACGCACCGGGCTTTCCCGGGAGAATGCAGCGGCGCTGGCCGCCCTGCTCAACCGGAACCTGACCTTTGTGGCACCCATTGATCTGTCGGCCCGGCTGCTGGCGGAACTGTGCAGCCAGATCGACCCGGAACTGGTGCCGGTGGTCAGTGCCGCTGCCGCCATCCTGCAGGATTCCGTCAAGCCCCATGTTTATCTGGGCGGCGAGCAGTACCTGCTGGACTGGCCCCAGCTGGACGGCAAGGTGGGCAGCATCCTGACGCTGCTCAACGACGAGGAGCAGGCCGCAGATCTGATCGCTCCCCCGGCAGACCGCAGCGAGAGCGTGCTGCTGGGCGAGGATCTGGAACCGCAGATCCCGGGCTTGTGCATCGTTAGTGACCGGTATCTGGTGGGCGGCGGCCTGTGGGGCTCCATTGCCCTGATCGGCCCCACCCGGATGCCCTTCCAGAAGCTGATGCCCCTGCTCCACACCTTTGCCGACCAGCTTGGCGAAGGCATGAGCGGTAAACGAAAAGATACCCCGCAGGCAGCCGCACCCCGGCGGACTGTGATCTATAAGGAGGACTTGGAATGAGCGAAGAAACCAAGAAGGCCCCGCAGACGGAGCAGCCGGAAGCGGAACCGAAGACAGCCGAGCAGGCTGCACCGGAAGCTGCGCCCGAACAGGCCGCAGCCCCCGAGGCCGAAACGGCAGAGGAACCCAAGAAGAAGGATGGCTTCTTCAACAAGAAGGCCCGCGAGATGGAGGCCGTGAAGGCCAAGCTGGACGCCGCTGAGAAGAACGCCGCACAGGCAAAGGATCAGCTGCTGCGGATGGCCGCCGAGTACGAGAACTACCGCAAGCGCTCCACTCGCGAGGCAGACCAGAAGTTCAACGACGGTGTGTCCTTTGCGGTGAACCAGATCATCCCCATTCTGGACACGCTGGAAATGGCGGCCAACGCCCCCACCACCGACGAGAATTACAAAAAGGGCGTGACCATGACGCTGGACAAAGCCGCCAAGGCGCTGGATGCCCTCCACGTGGAGGAGATCGAGGCGCTGGGCAAGCCCTTTGATCCCAACTTCATGAACGCCGTGCAGCAGATCCCCGCCCCGGACGGACAGGAGAGCGGCACGGTGATCACGGTCTACCAGAAGGGTTACAAGCTGGGCGAAAAGATCGTCCGCCATGCAACCGTTGTGGTGGCCGAGTAAACAGCCAAACCTCCCGCAATGGGAGTTTGAAATAAACATCCGCTTATCCACATTGAGCATCATATAAACAAAAACGTTCTGAAATTGAGAGGAGCTTTCGTTATGAGTAAGATCATTGGTATCGACCTTGGTACTACCAACAGCTGCGTGGCTGTTATGGAGGGCGGCGAGCCCGTCGTCATCGCAAACTCTGAGGGTGCCCGCACCACCCCGTCTGTTGTCGGCTTTACCAAGACCGGCGACCGTCTGGTGGGCCAGGTCGCAAAGCGTCAGGCCATCACCAACCCGGAGAACACCGTTTCTTCCATCAAGCGTCAGATGGGCACCGACCACAAGGTGACCCTGAACGGCAAGGAGTACACCCCCCAGCAGGTCAGCGCTATGATCCTGCAGAAGCTGAAGGCTGATGCCGAGGCTTATCTGGGCGAGCCTGTTACCGAGGCTGTCATCACTGTTCCTGCTTACTTCAACGACAGCCAGCGTCAGGCAACCAAGGACGCAGGCACCATTGCAGGCCTGAACGTCAAGCGTATCATCAACGAGCCCACTGCCGCTTCTCTGGCATACGGCATCGATAAGGAAGATGACCAGAAGATCATGGTCTACGACCTGGGCGGCGGCACCTTCGATGTCTCCATCATTGAGATGGGCGACGGCGTTACCGAAGTTCTGGCCACCAACGGCGACACCCATCTGGGCGGCGACGATTTCGACCAGCGCATCATCGACTGGATGGCAGACGCCTTCCAGACTGAGAACGGCATTGACCTGCGCAAGGACAAGATGGCTGCTCAGCGTCTGAAGGAAGCTGCCGAGAAGGCAAAGATCGAGCTGTCCAGCGCTATGAGCAGCCAGATCAACCTGCCCTTCATCACCGCCGACGCTACCGGCCCCAAGCATCTGGATATGACCCTGACCCGCGCAAAGTTCAACGAGCTGACCGCTGATCTGGTCGACCGCACCATGACCCCCGTCCGCAAGGCTCTGCAGGATGCAGGCCTGCGCGCATCTGACCTGAAGAAGGTCCTGATGGTCGGCGGTTCCACCCGTATCCCTGCCGTTTACGATGCAGTCAAGAAGGAACTGAACTGCGAGCCCTTCAAGGGCATCAACCCCGACGAGTGCGTGGCTGTGGGTGCTGCTATCCAGGGCGGCGTTCTGCAGGGCGATGTCAAGGGCCTGCTGCTGCTGGATGTCACCCCGCTGAGCCTGGGCATTGAGACCCTGGGCGGCGTGTGCACCAAGATCATCGACCGCAACACCACCATCCCCACCCACAAGAGTCAGGTGTTCTCCACCGCTGCAGACAACCAGCCCTCTGTTGAGGTCAACGTCCTGCAGGGCGAGCGTGAGTTTGCCCGCGACAACAAGAGCCTGGGTGTCTTCCATCTGGACGGCATTGCTCCGGCTCCCCGTGGTGTGCCTCAGATCGAAGTCACCTTCGATATCGATGCAAACGGTATCGTGAAGGTCAGCGCAAAGGATCTGGGCACTGGCAAGGAGCAGAACATCACCATCACTGCTTCCACCAACATGTCCAAGGATGATATCGACAAGGCTGTGAAGGAAGCTGAGCAGTTTGCTGCCGACGACAAGAAGAAGCGCGAGGAAGTGGATATCCGCAACGGCGCTGACCAGATGGTCTTCCAGACCGAGAAGATGCTGAAGGAGAACGGCGACAAGATGCCCGCCGATGTCAAGAGCGAGGCCGAGGCAAAGCTGGCCGAGCTGAAGACTGCTGTGCAGTCCGGCTCCATCGATGACATCAAGGCAAAGCAGGAGGCCCTGAGCCACGTCTTTGAGAAGATGTATCAGGCTGCTGCCGCTGCCCAGCAGGCCGCCGGCGCACAGCCCGGCCCCGATGCAGGCGCAAACACCCAGCAGAAGCCCAACGATGACGGCGTCGTGGATGCCGACTTCAAGGAAGTCTGATTTTGACACAAACGGTACGCGCCCGGCCAAACCGGCGGGCGGCGGTGCCGCGTAAAAACGCAAAAGCCGCTCCGGTTTTGCCGGGGCGGCCTTTGTGGGTTAAACCTCTCAGTCTCGCTGACGGGAGGTTCGAGAGGTGAGTGGATATGGCACAGGAAAAGCATGATTACTACGAAGTGCT
This sequence comes from bacterium, assembly GCA_963612415.1. GTDB lineage: Bacteria > Bacillota > Clostridia > Oscillospirales > Ruminococcaceae > Faecalibacterium. The sequence continues at coordinate 8,151 of CAVDVT010000019.1, forward strand.
GGGGGTATCCAAAACGGCCACCGATGCGGAGATCAAAAAGGCTTACCGCAAGCTGGCCATGAAGTACCACCCGGACTATAACCCCGGTGACAAGGAAGCCGAGGAAAAGTTCAAGGAAGTCAACGAGGCCAACGAGGTGCTTTCGGATCCGAAAAAGCGCCAGCTGTACGACCAGTACGGTTTTGCCGGTGTTGACCCCAGTTATGCAGCTCAGAACGGCGGCGGTGCAGGCGGCTTTGGCGGCTTTGGCGGCGACGGCGTGGATCTGGGCGACATCTTTGGCGATATTTTTGGAGGCGGCTTCGGCGGCTTTGGCGGGTCTTCCCGTCAGGCCAACCCCAATGCCCCCCGCAAGGGTCAGGACATCCGTGTGCGGATCACCCTGAGCTTTGACGAGGCCGTGCATGGCTGCAAGAAGAACATCACCATCACCCGCCAGCAGGAATGCACTGAGTGCCACGGCAGCGGCTGTGCCGCTGGCAGCAGCCCCGAGACCTGCCCGGACTGCGGCGGCCGCGGCTATGTCATCCGCCAGCAGCGCACCCCCTTTGGTGTGATGCAGACTCAGCAGCCCTGCTCCCGCTGCGGCGGCAAGGGCAAGCTGGTCAAGAACCCCTGCAAGGTCTGCCATGGCTCCGGCAAAACGGCAGCCAAAAAGACGCTGGAGGTGTCCATCCCCATGGGCATCGACGACGATCAGAGCTTTGCACTGCGCGGCATGGGCGATGCCGGTGCCAACGGCGGCCCTGCCGGTGATGTGATCGTTATGGTCACGGTGCGGCCCAGCGAGGTGTTCCAGCGCGACGGCTACGATGTGTGGGTCACGGTGCCCATCACGTACAGCCAGGCGGTGCTGGGCGACAGCATCACCGTGCCCTCCATTGACGGCAAGGTGGAGTACACCGTGCCCGAGGGCACCCAGAGCGGCACCACCTTCCGCCTGCGCGGTAAGGGCATCCAGTATCTGAACGGCCGCGGCCGGGGCGATATGTATGTCAAGTGCGAAGTGGAGATCCCCAAGAAGCTGAACAAGGCCCAGCGGGATGCCCTGAAGAAGTTTGAGGGCACCTTGAAAGAGGAAAACTACGAAAAGCGCAAGGGCTTCTTCAAGAAGCTGAAGGATATGTTCGCATAACTTCAAACACCAAAGAGCCAGGTTCCATTGGAGCCTGGCTCTTGTTGTTTGTGTGAGCAGATTTTCACAGAGGTTAAGATAATCTTAAAGAAAGTTTCGGGCTGTTCTTAAGGAACGGATGCTATACTTTAGCCAGAACAAGGGAGATGCAGAACCGAAAGGCGGAATGCTTCCCCTGCAGAACAGCTTTTGAAATTTTTGAATGATAAAAGGAGAAATGACTTATGATGAACCGTACTGTGAAGACCCTTGCCATGCTCAGCCTGTCTGCCTGCATCCTGGCCGGCGGCGCGATCTCCAGCTTTGCTGCAGCGCCTGAAACGACTGCCGCTGTTTCCACGGTGAGCAGCAGCGTCCACACCACCAGCAGCAAAGTGAAGGTCAATTTCAAGAACGCCGACGGTACCGTGAGCAGTTACACCGTCAACGCGGAGAACGGTAAGGTGAACGATAAGGCCACCCTGCAGGAAGTGCCCTACACCTTCAGCAACTACAGCGAGACCACCGTGTATGAGGGCACCCTGTCCAACGGTGAAAAGGTGATGACGGTGAACGTTTCCGGCAGCTTTGGTGCGACCATCGACATTGCAAAAGAGGCTGTGGAAGGCTATGACCTCTATGTGGTCAACGCCGACGGCACCGAGACCAAGCTGGAAGTCGGCATTGGCGCAGAGCGCGCCACCTTCAAGGTGGATATGCAGGACGGTGCGGTCCTGATCCACATGGTGGCCCAGAACTGAGCAGAGACCCAATGAAAAGAGCGGAGACTCAACGAGTCTCCGCTCTTTTTGATTGTGCGCTTATCAGCCCATGTAGCTGATGTTCACATCGATCTGGCCGCCGTAGCCGGGGATGCGGGCGGTGTGGGTGCCCTGCCACATATTGCAGGCAATGGGGCTGCTGGCAACGCCGTAATGGGCGTTCCAGATGCTGTACTGGGTGAGCTGGCTCATATCCAGCCGCTTGCGGAACCAGGTGGTGGAGGCGTAAACGCCGGGCTGGTAGCCAAGAGCCTTGACCTCCTCACAGAAGGCGACGGCACACTTGGTGCGGTCGGTGACGCCAAGGCCGTCGGCACGGCCGTTGCCGGCACCGGAAGCTTCGGTGTCAAAGTAGATGGGGTAGTCCAGCTTGCGGCCGTTCAGCACGTAAACGCAGGCCTGCGCTTCCTCGCGGGCCTCGTTCTCGTTGACGGCCTGGCTGAAGCAGTAGATGCCTACCCGCAGCCCGGCGTTGCGGGCGTTGGTGAAATGCTCCTCAAACTTGGGGTCCTGCACCAGCGCACCGGAGCCGTAGCCGCGGTAGCCGATGCGGATGATGACGAACTGGACACCGGCGTTCTTGACGGCGGCCCAGTCGATGTTGGACTGGTACTTGGACACGTCGATGCCGAACGTGGCCTGCTGCTGAACGCCGGAAGCGTCAAAGTAGCAGAGCTTGTTGTCGATGCACTGGATGCCCGTGACGGGGGTGTGGGTAGTAGGATCATAATAATAGGTCTTGCCGTTGTCGGTGCGCCAGCCGGAATACTGCGGCTCCTCAGCCTTGCCGAAGAACAGCTCCCACAGCCACTGCAGCAGGCCGTTCTCGCCGGTCAGGCAGGTGGCTTCCACGCCGTCCTCGTCCAGCGTGCCGGCGTCCAGCGCAGCGCGGATCTGTTCCGGGGTCAGCAGGATGGTGCCGTTGACATCTTTGATCTGGGCATCGGCCAGTGCCTGCTCCCCGTTTTCAGAGGCGGCAGGGGCTTCTGCCGCTTCGCTCTCAGCGGGGGAAGAAGCTTCCGGCTCTGCTTCCTGCGCCGGTGCGGCCAGCGGGTCTTCTGCGGCCAGTTCCTCCGTCTCGGTCAGGAAGCGGGGGAAGGAGTTCTCGTTCTCCAGCTCCGAAGCATCCCCGGCCATGGGGTCTGCGGGAGCAGTTTCTTCGGCAGCAGGCTGCTGAACGGGCTGTGCAGGCACGGTTTCCGGGGCAGCTGAGGCGGTGGGCTGGACAACGGGTTCGGACACGGCAGTGCTTTCAGCAGCCGGTTCCTGCGCTTCGGCAGCAGGCTCAGCCGCAGAGGAAGCTGCCGCTTCTTCTTTTACGGAAGGAGCAGTGGTGTCGGTTTTGGGCAGAGAGAACTTGAACTCCCACTGCTGCGCGGCAGGTTCCACCGTCAGGCCTGCGGGCTGGGAGGCCAGCAGAAAAGTGGTGCCTGCGCCGCCCACGGCAACGGCAGCTGCCATGACCAGAGAGGCCACCGCCTGACCGATGCTGCGGCCGCTGCCGCCTTTGAAGTTCTTTTTGAAGAATGTTGGTTTCATGCCGCTTGCTCCATTTATTTCATGCGATTTCGTGCGATTCGCAGATACTATTTTTACTCTTACAGTATACACCAACCCCGGGTCTCCGTCAATCTGGTCTGTGTGTTCCGGTGCCGCGTGGGGGTGGCCAAATGCAGAAGAAAAAACTCGCACCACGGTAAAAACGGACAAGGAGGCGGAATCATTGCACCCAAAGCTGTGAAATTTGTCGCTTTGAACGAAAAATGCGGTTTTCTCTTGCTGTCTTGACAGGTGTATGGTATGATACTTGACACATGATCCCGTGCCGTGTGCGCCGGGACAGAAAGGCGGAAAGAATCATGTCAGGGATAAAGGAATTTTTGAAACGGAAAGATATCGTCATCACTCCCCAGCGCTATCTCATCGAGGCACTGGGTGCCATGGCGCAGGGTCTGTTTGCCAGCCTGCTCATCGGCACCATCATCAAGACGCTGGGCCAGCAGACCGGGCTGGAGATGCTGGTGGATCTGGGCGGCTACGCCACGGCCATGAGCGGCCCGGCCATGGCCTGCGCCATTGGCTGGGCACTGCACTGCCCGCCGCTGGTGCTGTTCAGCCTGATCACGGTGGGCTACTCGGCCAACGCCCTGGGCGGCGCAGGCGGCCCGCTGGCTGTCCTGATCATTGCCATTGTGGCAGCGGAGCTGGGCAAGGCTGTGAGCAAGGAGACCAAGATCGATATCCTTGTGACCCCGCTGGTGACCATTTTTGTGGGCGTGGGCCTTTCCATGCTGATCGCGGCCCCCATTGGTGCGGCGGCAAGCCAGGTGGGCACCCTGATCATGTGGGCTACGGAGCAGGCTCCGCTGGTCATGGGCATTCTGGTGTCGGTCATCGTGGGCGTGGCACTGACCCTGCCCATCTCCTCGGCCGCCATCTGCGCGGCACTGGGCCTGACCGGTCTGGCCGGCGGCGCAGCCGTGGCAGGCTGCTGTGCCCAGATGGTGGGCTTTGCCGTGATGAGCTATAAAGAGAACGGCGTCGGCGGTCTGGTGAGCCAGGGTCTGGGCACCAGCATGCTGCAGATGGGCAACATCATCAAGAACCCCCGCATCTGGATCGCCCCCACGCTGGCAAGCGCCATTACCGGCCCGCTGGCCACCTGCCTGTTCCACTTTGAGATGAACGGTGCGGCGGTTTCCTCCGGCATGGGCACCTGCGGTCTGGTGGGTCAGATCGGTGTGTACACCGGCTGGGTCAACGACATTGCAGCAGGCACCAAGGCGGCCATCACCCCCATGGACTGGGCGGCGATGATCCTCATCTGCTTTGTCCTGCCCGCTGTGCTGAGCGTCATCTTCTGTGAGATCGAGCGGAAGATGGGCTGGATCAAAGACGGCGACCTGAAACTGAACTAAGCACGGAAAAGGCACCCGGACGGGTGCCTTTTTCACTGGATGCGCAGCCCGTC
>CAVDVT010000020.1:0-1335 GCA_963612415.1 bacterium
TGGCCGTCCTTGTACCCCAATGTGCATTCGTATTTCTGCTGACCGGGCTGTGGGTCCCCAATCTGCTGGCAATGATGGCAGTCTATGCCCCCATTGAAAAAAGCCTGCATCTGGAAACATTGATTCAAGAAAAGCAGCAGTTTTGAGCTATCATCTTCTCCTTCATAATAAACAGCAATTCTCCATTCTGCAAAAGTGGCCGCCCCCTGCCGGGGCGGTCATTTTTGCAGCCTGAACCGCACGGTCTGATTTTTCTCTTGCAATTTCATGCCGCACTTGTTATGATACGAGCAGAGAGAATACGCAAAACGTATCCTGCACAGCGCTGCAATGCGATTTGGATATGAAAGAGAGGCTGCTGCAATGTACGTAGATTGGGAATATTACAAGATTTTCTATTACGTGGCCAAGTATCAGAACTTTACCAAAGCGGCGCGTGTACTGGGCAGCAACCAGCCCAACATCACCCACTCGATGAACCGGCTGGAAAGCCAGCTGAACTGCGTGCTGTTCATCCGCTCCAACCGGGGTGTCACCCTGACGCCCGAGGGCGAGATGCTCTATTCCCGCATTGCTTCAGCGGCGGTGCAGATCCAGGACGCGGAAGAAGAACTGAGTGCCAGCGCCACACTGGAACACGGCTCCATCAGCATCAGCGCCACCGAGACTGCACTGAACATTTATCTGTCGGAAAAGCTGAGGGCCTTCCACACCGAGTACCCCGGCATCCGGCTGCGCCTCTCCAACCACTCCACCCCGCAGGCAGTGCAGGCCGTAAAGAACGGCGAGGTGGACTTTGCCATCATCTCGACCCCGGCGGAGATCGAATCGGGCCTGAAGCTGGTGGAACTGAAACCATTTTACGAAGTGCTGGTGGGCGGCAGGACCTTCGCCGCGCTGGCAGGCCAGAGCCTGACACTGAAAGAACTGAGCAATTATCCCCTCATCTCCCTCAGCGATGAGAGCATGACCCGCAGCTTTTACCGGCAGTTCTTCCTCGACCATGACGCGGTGCTCAAGCCCGACACGGAAGCCGCCACCACCGACCAGATGCTGACCCTTGTCAAAAGCGAGCTGGGCCTTGCCTTTGTGCCGGAACCCATGGCAAAGGAATCCCTGGAGCGGGGCGAACTGGTGCAGCTGCACCTGCAGGAGATCATCCCCCAGCGCAGCATCTGCCTGGTCTACGACCACCACCGGCCGCTGAACACGGCCGCGCGGAAATTCCAGCAGATGCTGAAAGCCGCCCCGGCCCATCCGGCTGCGCCCAAGCAGACCGAAAGTATCTCTTTCGTATCCCCCTGAAGAAGGCCTGCCGCCCTGCGGCTGAACGGA
>CAVDVT010000020.1:1398-12872 GCA_963612415.1 bacterium
CGTTTTACAACGCAGGAGCTTTTTCATTGCTTTGAACTGCAAATCAGCTTTTACATCAGCCCGGCTGCTTGCCAATGTAAGCCAGAATGCCGCCATCGACATACAGGATCAGGCCGTTGACGAAGTCCGAAGCCGAAGATGCCAGGAACACAGCGGGGCCGCCCAGATCATCGGCATCGCCCCAGCGGCCGGCAGGGGTCTTGGCCACAATGAACTGGTCGAAGGGATGGCGGCTGCCGTCGGGCTGGATCTCACGCAGGGGTGCGGTCTGCGGGGTGGCAATATAGCCGGGGCCGATGCCGTTGCACTGGATGTTGTACTGACCGTACTCAGACGCAATGTTCTTGGTCAGCATCTTCAAGCCGCCCTTGGCAGCGGCATAGGCGGAAACGGTCTCGCGGCCCAGCTCACTCATCATGGAGCAGATGTTGATGATCTTGCCGCCGCCCTGTGCGATCATGTCGGGGATGACCGCTTTTGCCACGATGAACGGGGCGTTCAGATCCACATCCACCACCTGACGGAACTGGGCAGCCGTCATCTCTGTCATGGGGATGCGCTTGATGATGCCGGCGTTGTTCACCAGAATGTTGATGTGTCCGACCTCCTCGGTGATCTTTGCCACCAAAGCGTTGACGGCATCCTCATCCGTGACATCGCAGACATAGCCATGTGCATCGATGCCAGCTTCCTTATAAGCGGCAAGGCCCTTGTCGACCAGCTCCTGCTTGATGTCATTGAACACAATGGTCGCACCGTTGGCTGCCATTGCCTTGGCAATTGCCATGCCGATGCCGTAGGATGCGCCGGTGATGAGCGCGATTTTTCCGGTCAGATCAAAGGATTTGGGAGTACACGTTGCCATAGAGATACCTTCTTTCAAAATATTTCAGGAACTGCGGTCCTTTTCTGAAACGATTATAGCGTATCGGCCCGGCGTCTTCCATGCCTTTTCTTTTGCAAAAGATGCAGTTTCTTTTGCGGAAAAGCCCGGAACGCTGCCGGACGATTCAGGGATCCAGGGCAAGCCACAATGCGTCTGTGTCGTCCAGCACTGCAATGCGGTACCCGGCAAAGCGGCTCTGGACATCCACGGTCTGACTGCCGTCGGCCGCCGTGGCATAGCTGCCCAGATCCAGCGCAGAGAGGACTGGCTGCTCACTCCACGGGATGAGCTTTGCCTGCCAGTCGTCCCCCAGCTTTTCGCTGAGGGCGCCATAGGCCTGCTCAAAGCCCTCCGGGTCTTCCAGGATCCAGAGTTTGCTCTCCCCATTGGCAAAGTCGGTGTTCATCTGGGTGGCGCCTGCCATCTGGCCGTTCATATCGGTGAGGGAAGCATTGGCGCTCCAAGTATAGTTGTTCACCTGCACCACCACAACGCCGTCGCCGTTGGCATCCTCCGCGCAGGCTTCCAACGCCGTCTGCAAACGCTGCACCGCTTCGTCCGGCAGAGCTTCCGCCGTGACGATGGCCACGGTATCGTCCGGGTCCACGGTGGTCAGCAGACCGTGCGCCACGTACACCACGCTGACCACCAGCACAGCCGCCACGGCCACGACGCCCCAGTGGTAGTACCACCAGTTGGCACGGGAACGCTTTTTCTGTTCCTGTTCACTCAGCGGCTTGTCCGGTGCCGCCGGGCGCTGGAGTGCGTGGACTTCCACGCCGTACTCCCTCTGCAGCACCGGGAACAGTGTCTGCATGGCGGCAAGGCCCGGCAGCCAGAAGCCGAACAGCACCGCCCAGAACACGCTGACCGGGAACAGCAGGATCATGCCGCCGATGCCCGCCAGCATCATCACACCGGCGGCCACGCAGCGGCCCGGAGTTGCCAGCAGCAGTCTGCCGGCCCGGCGCAGCAGCCCGCCCAAAGAGAGGGTCTCCACCGGTTCCAGCCCCAGCGCCGCAGCGCAGAGGGTGCCGCCCACCGCCAGCACCAGAAGATCCAGTGCCAGGAACAGAAGGATAGCAATGCCGGGATAGTACCCCTGCTGGGCAGCAGCCTCAAACAGGAAGGCCGAGACAAAGCTCAGCAGCCCCAGAACCAGCGTGCCCACCGCGCCGAACGCACAGGCCGTCTTCCACCGGGCGGCAAGGGTCTGTTTTGCGCGGGGCAGCCACTGGGAGGGGTCGTTCTGCAGACTGCGCAAAGCGCAGTCCACAAGCAGCAGCATGGCCGGGCCCGCCAGCAGGCCGGTAACTGCCCCCAGCACCGCCGTAAGCGGCAGGGAGAGCAGCGTTACCCCCAGCGAAACCCCCAGTGCCGCAGGCAGACAGAGGGCACAGACCATCAGGTTGGTGCCCAGCAGCTGGCCCAGATCCCGGCCCACCATCTGGCAAAACCGCGCAAAGCCTTTCTTTTCCGGCTCATTGGGGCCCACGCCGTGCCCCTCCCGCCCGTAAAAGGCATCGTACATGCTCATCTTACTTCACCTCGGTGCCAAAAGCTTGGATCTGGGTCAGCGCCGGGAAGGGCGAAGTGCCCTCTGCCTGGATCAGATCTTTCAGCACCAGGCTGCGCACCCGCTTTGGCTCAAAGGTCACGCTCTGGGGCTTATGGCTTTTTACAAGGGGGATGTCCAGTTTGCTGCCGTCGGAAAACTCCACCGTGACCTTGACCCAGTAATTGTCGTGGGGAAAATCCGCCCGCTCGGTAATGCGCAGCTCATCCAGCAGCACCTCGCGGCCAAAGTCCAGAGTCAGGGCCGCGTTGGGATCCCGGTTGATGCCCCAGCTCTGGTAGGGATATTCTCCATGGGCACTGTTCTCAAAAATGCCGTCGATGGCATTGCGGGCCGCAAACACCGCCTCGCCGCGGGTCTCCACATTGGCGCTGGCGTGGGGGTAAAACCCGGTGTCGCCGTGTTCATCATAGCAGTTGAAGGCCAGATTCCGCCGGGCCGCAATCTCCTCCGGCCGGGCTAGACGGGCGCGGATGACATGGCGGCTGCCCACAAAGCTCTTGGGCGAATAGGTGATGGCCTGCTCCCCGAAGGGGATGTGGAAATTGATCTCCCGCTTGACCACGTACACAAGGGCCGGGGGCATGGTATCCTCAAACTGGATGACGCAATACTGGCCGGGATGATCGATCTCCAGAGCCACCCGGTCGCCGGGGCGGTATTCGTTGGTGTAAACAAGGGAAACTTCCGTGTCGGCATCACAGGTCATCAGGGTGTGGCCGACCGTATCCAATACTTTCAGTTTGATGGTCTCCATAGCGGTTCTCCTTCATACAGTTCCAGATACAGGCTCTTTTTGAAATGCAGGGTGATCTTATAAAGCGTCTCCGGCCATGCGGTGCGCAGGCGCGGGTCTGTGATGGGGATAGGGGTGACGGCCGCGGTGACCTTTTTGGGGTCAAACCGGATGCCGCCCAGTGTGCCGACCGCAAAGCCGTTCCACTCTGCAGCCGGCTTCTGCTCGGTGAGCAGGGTCAGCTCCACGGTCCCCTTCCAGTCGGTCTCATCCTGCAGGGTGATCTCATCCTCATCCACAAGGAGCGTCCGGCGGTAGGTCTTCAGGCCCTTGATGGGCGGGTAGGCCCCGGCCAGCTCCGCCGTGATGCTTTCTTCCGTTGTGCGCACATCCCGTGCGGCATACTCTGCACCGGGCAGCTGCTGGATGCCGTCAAAAGTGGGCAGGTTGTGCCACGCGCTCTGCATGGTCCAGATCTCGTACCGCTGGGGGCTGAAGGTCTTCTGGGTGTAGCTTTCCACCCCGATGTCAATGAGGAAGGGCTTCCCGTCTTTGTACACCGTGATGCTGCCGGTGTCGTTGTGGTTGTGGCTGTCGCCGTTGGAGCCAAACTTTGCTCCCAGCACCCACGGCCCTTTCCGGGCCACGTACACACCCACGCTGGGGTACCAGACCGTCTCCTGTTCCGGCTGGGTCAGGGTGCAGGTCATCAGCTCCTGTTCCGCAAAGGCCGTGGTGAGCCGATACCACAGATTGATATGGCTGCTGCCGTCCGGGTTTTCCAGCCGGTCGGGGTCCGCATCCACCCGGAAATCCTCCGCCGCCAGCGCGCAGAGGGCATTGCTGTCCACGGCCTGCCCAAAGCGGTATTCCCGGGCGCCGCACCGCCCGGCCAGAGGGCTGCAGTCGCCAAAGTTGAGGTAGTACGGCCCCTCCACATGGACATTGCGGATGTACTCCGCGATGTTTTTGATCTTCGGCTGTGTAAACAGAGGGTGGAACGCCTCCGGTGCAATGGCAGACAGGATCTCCAGACAGCCCCACAGGGTCAGCCCGGCGTGGCGGTAATACTGGGCGCCCTCGTTGCAGCAGCCATCCTCCCCGTAATCCTTCAAAAAGCAGTCCAGACTGTATGCGGCCTGCCGGACGGCCCCCTGCCGCTGGGTCTGCGAAGTGGGCAGCAGGAACACCGTCAGCAGAACGTTCTGAGTACACCAGCTGGTCCAGTTGCACATGGGTTCGTCCCCATTGCCCATCCACCAGAAATGGTCGTGGAAATAGGGCTCAAGGATACGGGCATCCAGCTCCCGCTCCATCCGGGCCGTGATCCCCGGTGCGGCGGCATCCAGCTCGTCGTGCAGCAGATACCGGGTCAGGGCCAGCAGTTCCCCGGTCTCCGCCGCAAACAGGTCTACAACGGGGCGGGAAGTGTCCGGCAGGGGCAGCTGGGGCGTGTCCCGGATGTAGCTGTTGTGGGCGGGCAGCTGCCAGGCACTCTCCTCACAGATGGCCCAGACAGTATCTGCAATGCCATCTGTAAAGCGGCCCTGATGCTCCACACACTCCGCACAGACCAGCGCACACAACCGTGCCCGGCGGGAGAAATAGACGTCTTCCCACACGGTGCGCCGCCCGGTACGGATGAAATCCAGCCAGAGGGAAAGGGGCAGGGGTGCAAGGGGCTTTGCAAGCTCTGCTTCCCCTGCCTGCAAAAAGCGGCGCTTCACCCGCTGGGGCAGCGCTTCCCATGCAGCGCGCTCCTTTGCAGGCGGAAAGGGACGATAGTCGGTCAGATTGTCCGGCAGATGGGAAAGGCATTCAGATATCATAATTGCACCTCGATGAACTTGCTCACCCTCTCCGTCATTGCTTTGCAATGCCACCTCTCCCAAAGGGAGAGGCAATTGCGGCCAATGGTCAGCAGCCGCTGACCAGGACGCTGCATTGGCTCCCCCTTTGGGGGAGCTGGACGCGAAGCGGCCTGAGAGGGTGAGGCTGTTTCACAAATTCTGCTGATATTCTCTTGGGCTGAGGCCCGTGACTTTTTTGAACACCTTGGAGAAGTAGAACGAGCTTTCGTACCCCAGTTTCTCAGCGATCTCATACACTTTCAGATCCCCCTGTTCCAGCATCTCCTTGGCGGCAGCAATGCGGGTCTCGGTGATATACTCCACAAAGCCGCTGTCGCCGTATTTGCCAAACAGCTGGCTGAGGTAATTGGGGGAGAAATTGAACACCGCCGCCACATCGGCCAAGGTCAGCTTTTCGGAAAGGTGGTTCTGGATATATTCCTGCACCTGCGCCACCACCTGCATCTTGCCAGCCGTGGCGTCGCCGTCGCTGACCTCCACGAACTGGATGGGGTCTTCTTCCGTCAGGATGGGCTGCAGGTGGGCGTTTTCGCGGCAGCGGCGGGCAAGCCCCAGCAGAGAACTGGTGGGCCGCCCCACGGCCCAGAGCAGCCGGACGGTAAAGTAGTTGTACAGGATCTGGCTGGCGCGTTCCAGCAGCGGCCGCAGCACCGCCCGGTAGTTCCGGCTCTGGGGTTCTGTCAGGCAGAACAGCACATTGCAGCGCATGGCATCTGCCCCGGTGACATAGCAGGGCAGGTAATTCTGCAGGGTGTTTTCCAGCATCCGCGCACAGGAAAAGCTCAGCTTGAGCTGCTGGGCAGGCGAAAGCTCGGTGTTGGCACACAGTGCGCAGGAGGCCACCAGATAGCTGTCGCTGGTCAGGTCGATCTCCATGTGCTGCAGCGGCTGTTCCAGCTCGCTTTCATCCTGAAACAGCCCGGCATACAACCGCACAAAAAAGCGTTCCTGATAGGTGCGCACGCTCTCGGCCAGGCTTTCCTGCACCGGCATCTCCCCCAGCAGGGCACGCTCCTTTTTTACCTTTTCGGCTGCGCGGGCCAGCGCGCTTTTCAGGTTTTCCGGGGTCAGATCCAGCTTGACCAGATAATCCACCACTCCGGCGCCCATGGCCTGCTTGATGTAGTCAAATTCTTCAAAGCTGGTCAGCATGATAAAAGCGGGCAGCGGCCCCTGCTCCCGGCAGGTGCGGGCCAGCGTCAGGCCGTCCATCAGGGGCATTTTCACATCCGCCACCACGATGTCCGGTTTTTCGCGCTCGATCAGCTCCAGGGCCTGCCTGCCGTTGCGGGCTGTGCCGCAGACGGTATAACCCAGCTTTTCCCATTCCAGCATTCCCTGCAGGCCGATGAGGACCAGCGGTTCATCATCCACCAATAGTATCCGCAGCATGGTCGTTTCCTTTCTTCTGATAGGGCAGTCGGATGGTCACTTCCGTTCCGACATCCTCCTCACTTTCAATGGTCAGGCCGTAGGCTTCGCCAAACGAATACTGGATGCGGCGGTTCACGTTCCACAGGCCCACGTGGCGGAACTTTTCGGCCTTTTCCGTTTCTTCGGTGGGTTCATCCAGCAGATGTTCCACCAGTTCCGGCGGCATTCCAATGCCGTCGTCAGTGAGCCGCAGCAGCACATCGCCGGTGGCCGGGTCTGTGGAGATGTCCAGCAGAACGCTGCCGTGGCCGCCCTTGGGCTCCAGCCCGTGGAAGATGGCATTTTCCACCAGCGGCTGCAGGGTGAAGCGGGGGATCATGCAGTCCTGACAGAGCCGCTCGTCCTCAATGCGGGAGACCTCGATCTCCAGATCGCCGCCGTAGCGGTACTGCTGGATGGTAAAGTAATCGTTGAGCAGGGCCAGTTCTTCCTGCAGGGGCACCAGCTTCTGGGTCCCCTTGGAGATGCTCTTGGTCAGGCGGGCAAAGGCCGTGACCATCTCGGCAATGCCGGGTGCATGCTGGATGGTGGCCATCCAGCGGATGCTGTTGAGGGTATTATAAATAAAGTGGGGGTTCACCTCGCTCTGGAGCATCCGGTATTCCAGCTCCTGCTTTTTGCGCTCATCCTCAATGCGGTGGATCATCAGGTCGTTCACATCGGCGGCCAGCTTGTTGATGCCCCGGCCGATGTCGCCCAGCTCATTGTTCCACTCCACCGAGGCATCGGCGGTAAAGTTGCCGCCGCCCACCGCTTCAATGCGGGTCTGCAGCGCTTCCACCGGGCGGGTAATGGCCCACTCCAGCCAGTGCTGCATCACAAAGCTCAGGCCCCACACAAGGGCAAGGCCCAGTATCAGAAGCCACAGGTAGACATGGCGCTGCTGCAGGAAAGTGCTTTCCGGCAGCACCTGGATCAGGGCAGCGCCCCGCCCGTCCAGCATGATCTTGACCGCAAAATAACTGCGGCCCTCCTGCCGGAAACGGCCCTGCCATGCCGACTGCTTCCAGGTCTGGTTCTCGGTGGTGGAGCGCAGTTCATAGGTGATGTCGGAAAGGGTGTTTTCCACCTGCGTCAGCGTTCCGTTTTCGATCTGCCAGAGCTGATTGTCCAGCTCCCAGTAAAGTGCGCTGCCCTCGCTCATGGCATAGCCCGCCGCCGGGTCGGTGATGACAGAAGGCGTCAGTGCCAGATAGGCCGTGCCGCGGTGCATGGTGCCATGGCCGGAGCGGATGGGCCTGCTGATGGCAAGACAGGCCGGGTGAGAGACCATCAGCGGGTCGGTGGTGAAGCGCATCCCGTAGCCTTGCTTCAGAAACAGGGAAACGCTGCTGCGGTTCAGGGCCGAGGAGCTGTTCAGCGGGCCGAACTGCAGGTGCCGGTCATTTTCGTTGCTCATGAAAAAGCGGATGATCTTGCTGTACAGCGGGCTGGAATAATATTTTTCCTGCGCCGCCTCATAGGCTGCAATGGTCTGGGTGCCGTTGACTTCCTCCTGCGAAAGATACCGCCGCACCGTGCCGTTGATGGACGCCCAGTTCAAAAGCGTATCCGCATCGTTCAGGCTGGTCTCAATGCTGGTTGCCACCAGCCGCAGGTTGAACTCTGCCGCCTGCAGGGTGTTGGTGCGGACATACTGGTTGGACAGAAAAAACAGTGCCGCGCATACGGCAAGGGAGGTCAGCACGGTAAAGATGCGCATGCTCCACACGATCTGCCGCCGCAGGGAAAACCGGTGTTTCGTTTTGTTCATGCTGCCCTCTCCCCTTTCGTTCTGCATGGTTTTTTCTTCCTTTATACAGTACCGATTTTGGCAGGCTTTGTCAACGGCTTTTTGCATGATTTTTGTATACATTGTATTGTTTTTTCTTGTAACGTTTTTGTAATCTGTGCAAGAAATCAAGAAAGTACAGCTTTCAGCTTCAAAAAGTGCATCTTTTTCAGAAAGGTCTGCAAAAAATACAGCCCCGCCCGGAATAATTCCATTCCGCTTTCAGGCTGTTTGCGGTATCCTAGTGTCAGAAAAAGCGAGCGGCTCCCCGGCACGGGGGAGGCTGCTGCACGAAACATGAATTGCCCTGAAGGAGGACATGACTTATGAAAAAGATCTCTCGTCGTTCGTTCCTGACCGCTGCCGCTGCCTGCGGTGCAGCTGCTGCCCTGACCGCCTGCGGCGGTTCTTCCAGCTCCACGGCTGCTTCTTCCACTGCTGCTTCCAGCACCGCAGCCGCTTCTTCCGAAGCTTCCGGCCCCGTCACCCTGCAGTGGGCCGTCTGGGATAAAGAGTCCACCCCCTACTGGCAGGCCATGGCCGACGGCTACATGGCAGAGCATAAGGATGTCACCATTGAGATGGTGGACCTTGGCTCCAGCGATTACATGACCGTTCTGGCAACTCAGCTGGCCGGCAGCGCAGACCTCGATATCCTGACCATCAAGGACATCCCCGGCTACGCAAACCTCATCAATCTGGATTACCTGAAGCCCCTGAACGATGTGCTGACCCGCAGCACCGGCGATTTCAACGGCACCATTGAGCAGCTGACCACCGACGACGGCAACTTCTACGCCGTGCCTTTCCGCAGCGACTTCTGGGTGCTGTACTACAACAAGGATCTGTTCGATGCCGCCGGCGTGGAGTACCCCTCCAATGACCTGACGCTGGAAGATTACGATGCTCTGGCCCGCAAGATGACCAGCGGCACCGGCGACAGCAAGGTTTACGGCTGCCACTACCACACCTGGCGTTCCGCCGCTTCCCTGTTCTCCATCCTGGACGGTCAGCACACCATCATCGATGGCAACTACGACTTCATGAAGGCCACCTACGATATGGTCATTGCCCAGCAGAAGGACGGCATCTGCATGGACTACGGCTACCTGAAGACTTCTTCCCTGCACTACTCCGCAGCCTTTGAGAACCAGCAGTGCGCAATGGTCAACATGGGCAGCTGGTTCATCTCCACCCTGGAAGCTTACATGAAGGATGCCGACACCAAGTTCAACTGGGGCATTGTCAAGTATCCCCACCCCGCCGGCGCACCCGCAGGTTCTACCCTGGGCACCGTGACCAGCCTGGCCATCAATGTGGATTCTCCCAAGGCAGACGCCGCCGCTGATTTCATCAACTGGTGTGTCTCTGAGGACGGCGCACAGGCCATTGCAAAGACCGGCACCTTCCCCGCCTGCGGTTCTTCCGCCACCAGCGACATCATCAAGTCCACCGAGGGCTTCCCCGAGGATGCAAACTCTGTGGATGCACTGACCACCAGCAATGTCTATCTGGAAATGCCCTACACCCAGTACGCTTCCGACATCGAGACCATCCTCAATGCCGAGCATGACGCCATTATGACCATGAGCGAGACCGTGGACGAAGGCATCCAGAACATGAACGATCAGGTGCCCGCAGTTCTGGGCTAAGATCTCTCCTCCTGCTTTTCTCATCTCCTTCTTCATCATAAAACACCGGAGGGCGGGCCAAAGCCCGCCCTCTCCCTTTGTCATCGGAAAGGAGGCTCTTTTATGGCGAGTGCCGCTGCCGCAACGCAAAAAGCTCCCCGTAAAGTGCTGAAAAAATCGACCCGCGATTCTCTGATCGCATATTCCTTCATTGCACCGAACTTCATTGGTTTCTGCGTGTTCACACTGGTGCCCATGGTGTTCGCCATTGCGCTGGCCTTCTGTTCCTGGGATGGCCGCCACGCCATCCAGTTCATCGGACTGGACAACTTCATCAAGCTGTTCACCACCGACAAGATCTTTCAGGCTGCCCTGAAAAACACCATCATCTATGTCATTGGCACCGTGCCGCTGACGCTGGTCTGCAGCCTGGCCATGGCCGTTCTGCTCAACCAGAACGTCAAGCTGCGCAACTTCTTCCGCACCGTGGCTTTCTTCCCCTATGTTGCCTCGCTGGTTGCTGTGGCCGCTGTGTGGAACATGATCTTCAACCCCTCCATGGGCCCCATCAACATGATCCTGAACCAGTTCTTCGGTGTGGCCGCCGAGAACCTGCCCCGCTGGGCTGCCGGCAAGGACACCGCCATGCTGACGGTCATCCTGTTCAGCGTCTGGAAGAACATGGGCTACTACATGGTCATCTATCTGGCCGGTCTGCAGGGCTGCAACCCCGACCTGAACGAGGCCGCTGAGCTGGACGGTGCCAACCGCTGGCAGCAGTTCTGGCACATCACCCTGCCCCAGCTGCGCCCCACCACCTTCTTCGTGGTCATCATGCTGACCATCTCCGGCTTCAAGGTCTACGATCAGATGTACATGATCACCCAGGGCGGCCCCGGCACCGCGACCATGACGCTGGTGTACTACATCTACAATGTCGCCTTTGTCAACACCCCGAAATACGGCTATGCAAGCGCGATCTCCATGGTGCTGTTCGTACTGGTCCTGATCGTTACCATCGTCCAGTTCCGCGGCTCCAAGGGCGAGAACTGAGAAAGGAGGAAGAATCATGTCTGCTGCTGTTATCAAAGACCACGCTTCCCAGAAGCGCCGCAACTTTATCACCAAGTTCCTGATCTATTTCTTCCTCATCACCATCACGGCCTGTATGCTGATGCCCTTCCTCTGGATGCTGTCCTCCTCCTTCAAGCTGAACAAGGACGTGTTCGGCTTCCCCATCCAGTGGATCCCCAAAAATCCCCGCTGGCAGAACTACGTGGACATCTGGACCCAGATCCCGCTGCTGACCTTTGTGAAGAATACGGTCAAGATCACCATCGTGGTCACCCTGCTCCAGCTGTTCACCTCCTCCTTTGCGGCCTACGCCTTTGCAAAGATGCAGTTCAAGGGCAAGAATGTGCTGTTCCTGGGCTACATTGCCACCATCGCAGTGCCCTGGCAGGCTTACATGGTGCCCCAGTTCATGATGATGAGTTCCTGGCACCTGAACAACACCCATCTGGCAATCATGTGCCTGCAGGCGTTCAGCGCCTTCGGCGTGTTCCTGAT
>CAVDVT010000021.1:0-12598 GCA_963612415.1 bacterium
GCTCAGCAGCTGGCGGATGCTGTCCGTCTCGATTTCCCGTTCCAGGATGTGGCTCAGGTTGTCGGTGCCGCAGACCACGGTGTCCACGCCCAGGGTGTGGAGCAGGGTGCGGTTTTTGGGGTTGGAGGCCCGGGCCACGGTGCGGTCCACGCCAAACTCCCGCTTGGCGATCTGGCAGGCGATGAGGTTGTCCTCGTCGGAGCCGGTCACAGCCACAAAGGCGTTGCAGCTGGCCACGTCAGCGGTGCGCAGGGTGTCCATGCTGATGGAATCGCCGCAGATCACCGGGATGTCCAGCGAGTCGGCCAGCATCCGGCACTGGGCCTCCACCGGCTCAATAATGACCACGGAATGGTGGTTCGACAGCAGGCTTTGGGCCAGATACCGCCCCACACGCCCGCCGCCGGCAATACAGACTTTCATATCAAAACCTCACTATACTTAAAGTATATTATTTTGCCAGCGCCCGGAACACGGCCTGTTCCGTCAGGATGGTGGGGCAGATGGTATCCAGCTCGTAAGCCTTGTGGTACAGCACCTGCAGGTGGGGGTCAGAAACGCGGCAGATGACCTTTTCGCGCCGGAAGATGTTCTTGGCGATCTGCGCTGCCATCAGGTTCACAGAGTCGTCCTCGCTCACGGCTGCCACGGCGTCGCAGTTCTCCACGCCGCCCTGTTTGAGGATGTCGGGGTCGGTGGGGTCGCCCACAAGGGCGGTGCCGCCAAAGCTGTAATCATCAAAGCTGTCCAGCCGCTTGAGCTGCTCGGGGTCTTTTTCGATCAGGGAGATGTCGTGTCCGATGCGTTCCAGATCCCGCACCAGAGCTGCGCCCACCTGGTCGCAGCCGATCACCAGAATATTCATGGAGGTCACCTCATTGTTCAAAATCCGTTTTCAATTGGTTTAACATTCTGTGCCAGAATCAAGATCATAGGGATGCTTTGCGTCCAGTATAGCATATTTCCACCCGCAGATAAATAACGAAACGCGGCGGGGCCTCAAAGCAAGGTAAAATTTGAGATTTTCCGTGCGCGGGCCCTCATAATATGTTATACTGAAAACGAATCCAAATCCAATGTATGCAGGGTGCATCAGATGCCCTGCGGGAGGGAGAACCCATGTTTCTTGAAATTCTGAAAGCGATCCTGATGGGCATTGTGGAGGGCATTACCGAATGGCTCCCCATCTCGTCCACCGGTCACATGATCTTGGTGGAACAGGTGGTCCACTTCAACGCCAGCGAGGAGTTCATGTCCATGTTCCGCGTGGTCATCCAGCTGGGTGCCATTCTGGCCGTGGTGGTGCTGTTCTGGAACAAGCTCTGGCCCTTTGGCCTGCGGCATGGCCGGGTGTGTTCCAAGCCTGCTGTCTGGCAGCTCTGGTTCAAGGTGGTGGCAGCCACCATCCCGGTCCTCATCATCAGCCCGCTGGACGACTGGTTTGAGGCGCACTTCTACAACTACATCACCGTGGCCGCCATGCTGATCCTGTACGGCATCCTCTTTATCGTGGTGGAGAACCGCCGCACGGCTCCGCATGTTTCCCGGCTGGATCAGATCACCTACCGCGATGCCTTTATCATTGGCGTGTGGCAGATGCTGGCCATCATCCCGGGCACGTCCCGCTCCGGTGCCACCATCGTGGGCGGCCTGCTGCTGGGTCTGTCCCGTGCCTGCGTAGCCGAGTTCACCTTCTTCCTGGCCATCCCGGTCATGGCAGGCGCATCCCTGCTCAAGGTGGTCAAGTTCGTGCTGGCCGGCGCTGTGATGACCGGCACGGAGATCGCCGTGCTGGTGGTGGGCTGCGTGGTGGCCTTTGTGGTCAGCCTTGCCGCCATCCGCTTCCTGATGGATTACGTCAAGCGCCACAACTTCAAATTCTTTGGTGTGTACCGCATCGTGCTGGGCCTTGTGGTGCTGGCCGTTGCAGCCATTTCGGCCATTGCCTGAGTGCAGTCCCTGCGGGGAACTGCGGGTGAGAGGAGGCATTGAGGATGTTCAAAAAACAACAGACGTTCCGGCGCTGGGCTGCGGCATTCCTGTGTGCAGGGCTGCTGTGTGCGGTTCTGCCGGCAACAGCCTTTGCCCAGCAGGGCCCTGCCGCCGCGCTGGCGCAGGGCACGGTGCAGGCGGGCGAGAGCCTGGAAGAAGAAAACACATGGTCCATTGCGGATCTGCGGAATCAGTTCCCTCACGGGCGCTACTGGAACCATGCGGACAACCCGGGCAAAGAGAACAATAACCCCATGGGCACCTCCGGTGTGCCCTGCCGTGACCACGGCGACCGCGGTTACAGCTGGGATACCTGCAACCACCCGACCTTTGCTTCCGGCAACCACTTCTGCTGCTGGGGCTATGCCGAGCAGCTGGGTTACCTGTACGCCGGGAGCAACCCGGAGTGCTGGCCGGAACAGACCGATGCTTCGGCGCTGGACAGCCTGAAAACAGGGGATATCATCCGCTTTGTCACTTCCAACGGCAGTGAGCATTCGGTCTTTGTCACCAATGTCTCCGGCAGCAGTGTCACCTTTACGGACTGCAACTGGGGCGGCACCTGCAACATCCGCTGGGACATCACCAAAGATAAGAGCTATTTCAGCAACCTGATCTTTATCAAGGTCTGCCCGCCCATCGGTCAGATCCCGGCCACCGGCAAAAAGCCAGAGGGCACCGTGGATCAGATCGAGGGCGGCGAGGGCGGCTTTACTGTGGCGGGCTGGGCTTTTGATTACGATGACTGCGCCCAGCCGCTCACCATCCGGGTCTATCTGGACGATCAGTTCCTCTTTGAGGGAACGGCTGACGCTTACCGCCCGGATGTGGATTCCACTTATGGCGGCGTGGGCGCATACCACGGCTTTTCCTTCTGGGTGCCCACCGATGCGGTTGGCAGCCAGAAGGTCTCCGTTTATGCGGTAGACCTTGGCACCTGGGAGAATACATGGCTCGGCACGAGTTATCTCACGATCTACGCGCCGCAGCCGGAGGACAACGAGCCGCCTGCCATATCGGAGCTGAAAGCATCGGATATCACAGGCCGGGGCTTTACGGTCTCCTGCGTGTCCACCGACAATGTGGGTGTGGACCACGTAACGGTCATGGTCTGGACAACGGATCAGGCCGATGCCGTGACCCGGACTGCAGACCGGGCAGGGGATGTGTACAGTTCCTACGTCAGCATTGCAGACCACGGCAATGCGTCCGGTACCTACTATGTCCGGATGATCGCCTATGATGCAAAGGAAAACAATCATTACAGTGAAATCACGGTGGAAGTGCCCGGCCCGACTTCCCTTGTCACCTTTGATGCCAACGGCGGCAGTGCGGAGTTCCTGACCAAAGTGGTGGAGAGCGGGGACGTGGTGGGCACGCTGCCCGAAGCCTTCCTTCCCGACTACGTGTTTGAGGGCTGGTACACCGAACCCCAGGACGGCAGCCGTGTTACGAACCAGCTGGCCGTGACCGGGGATATGACCCTGTATGCCCACTGGACACCGGCTTCCGGTGTGGGCTGGCAGCTGCAGAACGGCACCCTGACCATTGATTGTGCCGGGGCCATGCCGGATTATGCGGCGGCCTCGGATACGCCCTGGTTTGCCGTGCGCTCCCAGATCCGGCGGGTGGTGGTGGCCAACCAGACCACTTCCATCGGGGCCTATGCCTTTTACGGCTGCGACGCGCTGGAAGAAGTGTCCCTGCCCTCCACACTGGAGCGGATCGGCGGGCTGGCCTTTGGCGGCTGCACCCAGCTGACGAAGATCACCCTTCCGGCCGGGGTAAAAACTCTTGGCGAATATGCGTTCGTCGGGGACCGTGCCCTGAGACAGGTCGTGTTCCAGGGGGCCGCTCCGGAGATCTGCACGGGCGCCTTTGCGGATGTTCCGGCGGATGTCTATTATGACACCAGCCAGCCCGGCTGGACGGATGACGTGAAGAAGGATCACCTTGGTGCGCTGGTGTGGATGCCGGCGTCCACGGCAGAGCTGGTGTAACAGGAGGTGTGGACGGATGAAACTGCAGGATCAAAAGGCAAAAACCGTTCTGACCACTGTGATCAGCGTTGTGCTGTCGGCCCTGCTGCTGACCGGCTGTACCGGAAGCTCCGGCACGGGAACCACGCCCGGCAAAGACCCGGGAACGGATAACACCGTGCCCGGCGGGGCCCAGATCGTGGATACCCCGGACACCGCCGGTGTGGCATGGGGATATGCCAAAAACGGAACCAATACCGTGACCCTTGTGGGCTATTCCTCAAAGGGTCAGACGCCCAGCGGCCGGGTGACGCTGCCCTCTGTAACGGCAGAGGGCTACAAAGTGACCGCCATCGGCCCGCAGGCATTCAGCCGGAGCGAGCTGACCAGTGTGGTCATCCCGGCCACAGTCAGGACCATTGCAAAGCAGGCCTTTGCTGAATGCACCCGCCTGAGCGATGTGAGCCTGCCGGAAGGGCTGGAAAGCATCGGCGAGGAGGCCTTTTACCATACGGGTCTCCAGAAGGTGGTGCTTCCCTCCAGCGTGAAAACGGTGGGCGCGGCGGCGTTCTACAACTGCACCGCACTGAACACTGTGGTGGTGAACGGCGCTGCTCGCTTTGCGGGCAGCGTGAACCATGGCGTGTTCGAGGGCTGCACGGGGCTGAAAAATGTCACCCTGAACCCGAATATAACGGAACTTGCAGACGGGATGTTTGCGGAGTGCCGGGCGCTGGAGAGCATCCGCCTGCCCGACAGCCTGACGGTCATCGGGGATGCTGCCTTTTCCAAGTGCAGCGCCCTCAAGGCCATTGACCTGCCGGGGAGCGTGACCGATATCGGGCAGAATGCCTTTGCTTTCTGCGAGGAACTGGAAGCCGTCACGGTGCCAGAGCGGGTGACCGTGCTGCAGCCCTATACCTTCTGGTACTGCAAAAAGCTTGCCAGTGTCAGCCTGCCTTCCGGGCTGAAGGAGATCCGGAAATGCGCTTTTGCGGAATGCCGCGCCCTGCCCGGCATCCAGATCCCGGAAAGCGTCTTTTCCATGGACAACGGTGTGTTCTCGGGCTGCCGCGCGCTGCAGCGCATCGTTCTGCCCGGCAGAGTCACTGCCGTTGGGGACTACACCTTTGCGGGCTGCGAGAGCCTGAAAAAAATCTATCTCCCCGCATCGGTGAACTATCTGGGCAATGATTCGCTGGCCACCAACCGCATCCTGAACGTTTACTACGGCGGTACGTGGGAGGCCTGGAACTACATGGCTTCCCGGCACAGGACCGGCCTGATGCCGCAGTCCGTGATCTATCCGGAGACTTCTGCCGCGCCGATGGACTGAACCGCTGCCTTTTCAAGCCGCCCTCCGGGGCGGCTTTTTTGCGCCGGGCGGCAATTGCACCGGCCTTTGCCTTGTGTTATACTGGAACCATAAAAAGAGAACCCCGGCGGCAGGGGATGTGCCGCATGCAACGCGTCAAAAACGGAGGAAGATCCTATGGAAGCATCGACTGTTTATTACACCGATTTCCGCTGCCCTGTGGGCACCAGCCTGACGGAAAAGCTGCGCCGCCTGTGCATTGCGGCGGGCATCAAGAACATTGATATGGACGGCAAGTTCGTTGCCATCAAGATGCACTTTGGTGAGCTGGGCAACCTGGCTTACCTGCGCCCCAACTACGCCAAGGCTGTGGCCGACCTGTGCAAGGAGCAGGGCGGCCTGCCCTTCCTGACCGACTGCAACACCCTGTATCCGGGCAGCCGCAAGAACGCTTTGGAGCATCTGACCTGCGCACAGGAGAACGGCTTCTGGCCCATGACCACCGGCTGTCAGATCCTCATCGGCGACGGCCTGCGCGGCACCGACGAGGTGGAAGTGCCGGTGCCCAATGGCGAATACTGCAAGACCGCCAAGATCGGCCGCGCCATCATGGATGCCGACATCTTCATCAGCCTGACCCACTTCAAGGGCCACGAGTCCACCGGCTTTGGCGGTGCCATCAAGAACATCGGCATGGGCTGCGGCTCCCGCGCAGGCAAGATGGAGCAGCACGCTTCCGGCCACCCTGACGTGCAGGAGAGCCTGTGCCGCGGCTGCCACCGCTGCGCCAAGGAGTGCGGCTCCGACGCCATCTCCTACAACGAGAACAACAAGGCCGTCATCAATCAGAACAAGTGCAAGGGCTGCGGCCGCTGCATCGGCGCCTGCAACTTTGACGCCATCTACTCCCAGTACGACAGCGCCAACGAGATGCTGGACCGCAAAATGGCGGAGTACGCCGCTGCCGTCTGCCATGGCCGCCCCACTTTCCACATCAGCCTGGTGCAGGATGTGAGCCCCAACTGCGACTGCCACGGCGAGAACGATGCCCCCATCCTGCCGGATATCGGCATGTTCGCCTCCTTTGACCCGGTGGCGCTGGATCAGGCCTGCGCAGATGCCTGCCTGAACGCCCAGCCCCTGCCCAACAGCCAGCTGAGCCAGAACCTTGCAAAACCCGGCTGGAACTGCCACCACGACAACTTCAAGGACTCCAACCCCAACATCGAGTGGAAGGCCACCCTGGAGCAGGCCGAAAAGATCGGCATGGGTACCCGGCAGTATACCCTGAAAAAGATTTGATTTTTCTTGTGAGAGAACGCAAAAGCTCCCCGCCGGACGGCGGGGAGCTTTTGTTGTATGGTTCAAGAACAAAAAGAATTATAAAGATCAATATTCACTGGACGGCGGCACCAGAGAATCGATGACACTTTCCAGAGCCTTCCAGTTTTCTTCCGAGCAGCCGGGCAGCTTTTTGGCGTTCAGGCCGGCGTCCTCAATGCGGCCGGTCATGCTGTCCTTGTCGGTCAGCAGGGTCTGGGCGTCGGCCTTGATCAGGGGCCATGCGTCGGCAAAGCTCTCCTGCTCGTCCGGGGTCAGGTTATCGTACCACTGGGTGTAGGCGTCCTCAATGGCGCCGGTCTGCTGCAGGTCAAGGCTGCAGCCTTCGGCCCAGTTCAGCAGGGAAGCGGCGGCAATAACGGACTTCAGGGAGCAGCCGGACACGCCGGGGCCCCAGCCCAGGCAGGGGACAAAGGCTTCCTCCGGGTCCGAGAGGGAGAACAGCGAGTTCTCCCCGGCGTCCAGAGAGCCGGTCTTGCCGGTGTTGGCCTGTGCGGTGGAGCTGGGGATGCTCTCGCTGGAAGCGGCAGCAGAGCCGGAGCCGGAAGCTGCCGTGCCGGCAGAGGTGCTGCAGCCGGCCAGAAGGCTGCACACCAGTGCAGCGGCCAGCAGCAGGGAACAAAAACGCTTGCGATCCATCAATGGAATCCTCCTTTTATCGGGGCCCGGCCCGCAGGGCCGGTAAAATCTTTGGTACAACTCTAGTATACTGTTCTGCCGGGCGGTTGTCAATCGGCGTATAGAGGACGAATTTTCGGTGCTGCTGTGCAAATTGTACAAAGAATGCGCCCTTTTTTCTCAGTCGGGCGGGATTGACATTTTTCGCGCAGGCGCGTATAATCCGGCCATACCTTAAAATGGAATATTACGGCAGGAAGGCAGAAAGAGGGGAGAAACGAATGCAGAAATTACTGCGGCGGCTGGAACGCTTTTCGCAGGCACTGCTGTCGCCGCTGTCCTATCTTTCGGCGGCGGGCCTGCTGCTGGTGGCGGGTGCGCTGCTCACCAGCAAGCCCCTGTGTCAGGCGCTGCCGGTGCTGCAATGGACACCGCTGCAGCTGGCCGGGCAGCTGCTTTACAACGGCATGATGGCGATCATCAACAACCTCAGCGTCATTCTGTGCGTCGGGGTGGCTGCCGTGCGGGCAAAAACCGAAAAGCAGGACGCCGCCCTGCTGGCGCTCATGGGATATCTGGTCTTTCTGACGGCCAATCACACGGCGCTGGATGTGCTGGGTCTGCTGGCACAGCCCGACGGCCTGACCGGCCTTGCAGCCACAGGCCAGACCACGGTGCTGGGCATTCAGGTGCTGGACACCGGTGTGGCAGGAGGCATCCTGCTGGGCTTTGCGGCGGCGGGCATCTTCAACCGCACCTGTGAAAAGCAGTTCCACGGCATGATCACCCAGCTGTATTCCGGGCTGCGGTGGTCGTTTTTGTACATTGCCGCCGCTGCCGCGGCGCTGGGGCTGGGGTTCTGCTTTGCCTGCCCGCCGCTTCAGCGGGGCGTCAGCGCCCTGACCCGCTGGATCGCAGCCTCCGGCAATGCGGGGCTGTTCCTGTACGGGTTTCTGGAGCGGCTGCTCATCCCCACCGGCCTGCACCACCTCATCTATATGCCCTTCCAGTTTTCGGCGCTGGGCGGCACCCTGACTGTTGGCTCCGTGACCTATTCCGGCGCCTATACGGTGACCATGACCGAGTACACCATGGGCCTGCCCCTGTCGGATGACATCGTGTGGATGTACACCGGTTTCACCAAGACCTTTGGCTACATCGGCATTGCGCTGGCCTTTATCCTTACGGCCAAAAAGGAGAACCGCGCCTGCACGGCGGCGGCCATGCTCCCGCTGGCGGTCACGGCATCGGTGGCGTCCATCACAGAGCCCATCGATTTTCTGTTCTGCTTTATTTCCCCGGTGCTGTGGGCTGCCCATGCGGTCATCACCGGCGGGTTCATGGTGCTGCTGAACCTCCTGCACGTCCGGGCGTTTACCTCCAATCTGCTGGGGTCGCTGGTGTTCAACCTGAGCGCCGGGGAGCAGCTGCAGAATATGCCGCTGCTCTACCTGCTGGGTCTGGCCGAGATCCTGACCTATGTGCTGGTCTTCAGCGCTGTGATCCGGGCAAAGGATCTGCCTACCCCCGGCCGGGCGAACAGCACCCTGACCGCGCCGGAGCAAAAGGTGGACCCGGCTGATGTGCGGCGGCTCATTGCGGCGCTGGGCGGGCCGGAGAACATTGCCCGGCTGGACAGCTGCTTCACCCGCCTGCGGCTCACGGTGCGGGATGCCGCCCTGCTGGATATGGGGACGCTGCTCTCGCTGCCCCACAAGGGCGTGGTGCTGCAGGGCCAGCATCTGCAGGTGGTGTGCGGCCTGCAGGCCGCACAGGTGCGCCATGTTCTGGAAGAACAGCTTGCCGCCCTGACCCCGGCGTGATTGCTTTTTGAACAACAGATGGGTATAATGGGGAAGAACCTCAAAGAACCTCTCAGGCGCTCCGCGCCAGCTCCCCTAGTAGGGGAGCCAAGTTTACGTTGTTGCTTTCTTGCCTCTCCTACTAGGAGAGGTGGCATTGCGAAGCAATGACGGAGAGGTTTGATCAAAATAAAGGAGAATATAAAATGCAAAACACTGCTTTTTCCGTCGAGGGTCTGTTCGACTTTCTGAACGCTGGTGTCAGCGCCTTTCATTCCACGGCCGCTGCCGTGAAGATCCTGGAAGCCAACGGCTACCAGAACTGCCCGGAGAGCGCAGCTTGGGAGCTGGCCCCCGGCGGGAAGTATTTCACCACCCGCAACGGCTCTGCGGTGCTGGCCTGGCGGATGCCCAAGGGCGAGCTGACCGGCTGGCACGTCACCGCCAGCCACAGCGATTCCCCCACCTGGCGCATCAAGGAGCTGGACGGCGGTCAGGACGAGGTGTTTGCCCGCGCTGAGACCGAGGGCTACGGCGGCATGATCATGCCCACCTGGCTGGACCGCCCGCTGAGCGTGGCCGGCCGCATCCTTGTCCGCACCGAGACGGGCATCCGGAGCGTTCTGGTCCATCCGGACCGCGCACTGGCCGTCATCCCCAATGTCTGCATCCACTTCAACCGCGACCTGAACAACGGCATGAAGTACAACCCCCAGGTGGATCTGCAGCCCATCTTTGGCGAGGCCGGTTCCACCCTGCGGGATGCGCTGGCTGAGGAGGCTGGTGTCAAAGCCGAGGACATCGTAGACGCCGATCTGGTGCTTTGCACCCGTGAAAAGGCCGAGCGTGTGGGCCTGAAGGGCGAATACTTCATGTCCGGCCGCATCGATGACCTGGAATGCGCCTACACCACCCTGTGGGGCTTTTTGCAGGGCCGCGGCGACGAGGATGGCCGCGGCGATATCTGGGTCATGTTCGACAACGAGGAAGTGGGCTCCTCCAGCCGACAGGGCGCACAGGGCACCCTGATGGCCAATGTGCTGGCCCGCATTGAGGAGGCTCTGGGCGTCAGCCGGGAGCAGAGCATCCGTGCCTGCACCAACAGCCTGCTGCTCAGCGCCGACAACGGCCATGCAGCCCATCCCAACCACCCCGAAAAGAGCGACCCCGCCAACCACGTTACCATGGGCGGCGGCGTCCTGCTGAAGTATAATGCCCGCCAGACCTACACCACCAGCGGCTTTACCGGTGCTGCCTTTGCAGAGATCTGCAAAAAGGCCGGTGTGCCGGTGCAGGTGGCCGCCAACCGCGCTGATGTGCCGGGCGGCTCCACCCTGGGCAATCTGCTGGGCCACCAGATCCTGATCCCCATGGTGGACATTGGTCTGGCACAGCTGGCCATGCACTCCAGCATGGAGACCGCCAGCTGCATCGACGCCGAGTACATGGCCAAGGCTGTGGCAGAATTTTATAACACCCCCATCTTCCAGCCGAAGGACGGGGAGTGGAAGCTGGGCCTGTGAATGGCGTGACCGGGCGGTTTGCGCCCAGCCCCAGCGGGCGGCTGCATCTGGGCAATCTGGCCTGCAGCCTGCTGGCGTGGCTCAGTGCAAAGCATCAGGGCGGGCGGATCGTCCTCCGCATTGAGGATCTGGATGCCGAGCGCTGCCCCCGCCGGTATGCCGACGCGCTGGAGGAAGATCTGGCCTGGCTGGGCCTTGTCTGGGACGAGGGCGGCAGCCACGGCGGCCCCAACGGCCCCTATTACCAGAGCGAGTGTGCGGACATCTACACCGCAAGTTACAGCAAGCTGGAAGCGCAGGGCCTTGTGTACCCCTGCTTCTGTTCCCGCGCCCAGCTCCATGCCGCCAGCGCGCCCCATACGTCCGATGGCAATGTGGTGTATCCCGGCACCTGCCGGGGCCTGACTGTCGAAGAAATTGCGGAAAAGCGCAAAAAGAAAGCCCCGGCTTACCGGCTCATGGTGCCGGACGAGGACGTGAGCTTTGTGGACGGCTGCATGGGCCCCCACACCGAGAACCTGCTGCGGGACTGCGGCGATTTCTACCTCCGCCGCGCTGACGGCGTGTTTGCTTACCAGCTGGCCGTGGTGGTAGACGATGCCCGGATGGGCGTCACCGAGGTGGTGCGCGGAGCAGACCTGCTCTCCTCCACGGCGCGGCAGCTCTACCTCTACCGTCTGCTGGGCCTGCCCGCCCCGCAGTTTGCCCACTGCCCGCTGCTGCTGGCCCCGGATGGGCGGCGGCTCTCCAAGCGGGACGGCGACCAGAGCCTGGAAAACCTGCGGGCAAAGTACACGGCGCAGGAGATCGTGGGCAAGTTGGCCTTTGCCTACGGCCTGCAACCCGAACCGGCTCCCCGCACCCCGGAAAGCCTGATCGCAGACTTTTCCTGGGACAAGGTGCCCAAGGCGGATATCTGCCTGCCGGAAGATCTGTTCTGAACCTGAAAAAATCCCCTGCCGGGCGGCAGGGGATTTTTTATGTTATTCGGTTAAAGGCGCTGCAGAACACGGGAATCACTGCGCTCCAGTGCATTCATGGCGGTATCCAGTGCCATGGCCAGCAGGATGCCCAGCAGCACATCGATGCAGCTGTGCTGCTTGAGCAGCACCGTGGAGGCGATGATGGACACGCACAGCACCGCGGCGGCGGGCCGCATCCAGCGGCGGCGCGGCTCCTCAAAGATACGGCTGCGGTAATAGGCCATCATCAGGGTAACGGAGTTGAATACGTGGATGGAAGGACAGACGTTCATGGCGCTGTCGGTGGCGTAGAGCATCCGCACGGCACGGGCAAAGATGTCGGAGCCGTACACCCGGTAGGGCCGCAGGTCCAGCCCGGTGGGCAGGACGATGTAGCAGGCCAGCGCAATGGTCATGCCGGCAAACAGCGGCAGGCAGAGCCGCCAGAAGTCGGCCCGGGGCGCCTTCCACAACAGATAGAACAGGGTGAACGGGATCCAGACGAACCACGCAAAGTAAGGCACGATGGCATATTTGCAGAAGGGGATCAGATCGTCCAGATGGCAATGCACCCAGACATCGGGCACGGTGATGTTGACCTCCAGCCAGTGGAACACTGCAAGGTAAAATACAAGATAAAACGCCATGAACGAAACGGGATGGCGGGAAAACCAGCTGCGCATGGAACACACTTCCTTTTCTGGAATTGGGGCATAGGCCCCTTAAAGTTCTTTGCAGCGTATGATTATACGCCGCAAAGACGAAGAAAACAAGACAAAAAGCTGACAAAATCATGAACACATCCCCGCAGAATTTGGTGCGGTTTGGGGATGCGGCCGGGGAGAAGCTTCTGCTTCTAATACGAACAGGATGGGCGGTTTCCTGCACCGGAAACAAAAAAATTCCGCTGCAGACACACCGCAGCGGAGAAAAACGTTTTTTTACAGCTCAGATGACGGTCTGTTCCATCCATTTGCCCCGGAAGAACCGCACCGCAAAGCAGGCCGAGCGGAACACCCAGTCCAGGAACATGCCCATCCAGATGCTGAGCAGCTGGCCGTGGAAG
>CAVDVT010000022.1:0-12269 GCA_963612415.1 bacterium
CTGGAGATCAACTATGAGCGCCGCAAAGTCTTTGTGAACGGCGAGGACGTCAAGCTGACCCAGACCGAATACAACATCGTGGCCTTCCTCTCGGAACATGCAGGCCGGGTGATGACCTATGCCGCCATTGTGCGGGCCATCTGGGGCGACACCGACTGCGGCAGCACCAAAAAGCTGCAGGTGAATATGGCAAACATCCGCAAAAAGCTGGGCAGCGTGCCCGGCCGGAACCCCTACATCCTCAATGAGCTGGGCGTGGGCTACCGGATGATCGATGAGGATGCCGACACAAAAGCCGAAGGCTGAGGAGTGCGCATGATCCCTGCTCTGATCGTTTTTGCATTGACTTACATCCTGATGCTGGCCCTGCCGCAGCACCGGCCTTTTGCCGCGCTGGGCGGGGCCGCTCTGTTTCTGGCATTGGGTGCGCTGGGCCTGTGGGATTTTACCCCGCTGGACGCCGCCCGGGCCGTGGATTTCAACGTTCTGCTCATGATGGCGGGCACCATGGGCACCGTCTCCCTTTTTATTGAGAGCCGGATGCCCGCCCGCCTGGCCGAACTGCTCATTCTCCGGGTGCCCAATGTAAAATGGGCCGTGTGCATGCTGGCCCTGTTTGCCGGGGTCATCAGTGCCTTTGTGGACAACGTGGCCACCGTGCTGATGGTGGCCCCCGTGGGCCTTGCCATCGCCCGCAAGCTCAAGATCTCCCCGGTGCCCGTCCTCATTGCCATTGCCGTGTCCTCCAACCTGCAGGGCGCGGCCACACTGGTGGGCGACACCACCAGCATCCTGCTGGGCGGCTTTGCCGGGATGAATTTCTTTGATTTTTTCTGGATGGAGGGCAGGCCCGGCCTCTTTTTTGGCGTGGAACTGGGAGCGCTGGCCTCGCTGGGGGTGCTGCTGTTTTTGTTCCGGCACCAGACCCAGCCCATCTCCTCTGCGGTGGAAACGGAAGTCACCGACGATGTGCCCACCGCCCTGATGCTGCTGACGGTGGGCCTGCTCATTGCGGCATCCTTTCTGCCCCGGCCTGCAGGCGGGCTGCTGCTGGCTTTGTATGAGCTGCGCAGCGGCCTGGTCTGCATGGGGCTGTGCCTGTTCGGGGTGGTGCGGGCCTGCCTGCGCTGCCGCTCGGCTGAGCCGTTCCGCCGGGTGCTGCGGGAACTGGACTGCGACACCCTGCTGCTCCTGTTCGGGCTGTTCATCCTCATTGAGGGCATTGGCCGGGCCGGCGTCATTGATGCCGCTGCCCAGCTGTTCTATACACTGGCCGGGGATGACCCTTTCCGGCTGTATACCCTGCTGGTCTTTGTCTCGGTGGGGCTTTCGGCCTTTATCGACAACATCCCCTATGTGGCAGCCATGCTGCCGGTGGTGCAGGGCATTGCCGGGCTGATGAACGGCGGGGCCGGCTTCCCGCCGGAGCTGTTCTACTTTGGTCTGCTCACCGGGGCCACCCTGGGCGGCAACCTTACCCCCATTGGTGCTTCGGCCAACATTGCCGCCCTTGGCATCCTGCGCAAAAACGGCGAGGAAGTGCGCACCCGGGACTTTCTGCGCATCGGCGTTCCCTTCACACTGGCCGCCGTGCTGACAGGCTATGCCTACCTGTGGCTGGTATGGGGTGCGTAACCGCAACAGTTTCTCAGTTTGTTCGGCTTTACAAACACCAGTTTGATTCAAAAAACCACGTAGGGATAGTCAAATATAACAAACCACATCAAAAAAGTTTTCATCTGTAAACTTTACGCAAAAAGCTTGCAATTTCCAGATTTCGTGTTACAATAGCGGCAGAAACACGGAGCATTGCTGCTCCCTCAAACCGGCCCTTTGGGGCCATAGAAGTATTGCGATAAAGGAAGGTATATTATTATGGTCGATCTGAAGAAAGTTGCTCTGTTTGCCGCTGGTACCCTGTTTGGTTCCGCCGGTTTCAAAATCCTGTCCAGCAAGGACGCCAAGAAGGTCTACACCCAGACCACCGCTGCTGTGCTGCGCATGAAGGACTCCACCATGGAGACCGTGAACAAGGTGCAGGAACAGGCCGGTGATATTCTGGCCGACGCAAAGGCCATCAACGAGGCCCGCGCTGCTGAGGCTGAGGCTGCTGTCATTGAGGACGCCGCCGCTGAGTCTGCTGAGAAGACCGAGGACTGAGCTTAAAAGCCCAAGAGCCGCCTGCGGGCGGCTCTTTTTCATGAGCAACCCTCTCAGTCTCGCTGCGCTCGCCAGCTCCCCCAGAGGGGGAGCCACTGGCGGCACTCCCTGAGAAAGGCATAAAATGCAAAGAGGTTTCTATTTATGAAATGTCAAATCTTACATGAGGGCAAGGGCCGCATCCGCGTACATGTCTGCAATGTGCGGATGACGCTGCACCGTGCCGATGTTCTGGAGGCCTGGCTGAACAGCCGGGACGCCATTGAAAAGGCCGTGGTCTATGAGCGCACCGGCGATGTGGTCGTCACCTACACCGGCAAACGCTCCGACGCCGTGGCCGCACTGGCCGCTTACCGGTTCGACGATCCGGAGCTGGATGCTCTGGTCACCAGCGCCGACAGCCGCAAGATCAATCAGGAATACCAGAGCAAGATGTACAACCTTGTGGTGGGCCACTACTTCCGCAAGTTCTTCCTGCCCGCACCCATCCGCGCCGCCTACACGGTGTTCCGTTCGCTCAGCTTTGTGTGGAAGGGCATCAAGTGCCTGTGGAACCGCAAGCTGGAAGTGGAGGTTCTGGATGCGCTGTCCATCGGCGTTTCTGTGCTGCGGGGCGACTTTGGCACCGCAGGCTCGGTGATGTTCCTGCTGAACCTCGGCTCCCTGCTGGAGGAGTGGACCCGCAAAAAGAGCCTGGACGATCTGGCCCGCAGCATGGCCCTGAACGTGGACAAGGTCTGGGTGCGCAGCCAGGGCACCGAAGTCCTGCTGCCCCTGACCAAGGTCCAGCCCGGCGATGAGATCGTGGTGCGCTCCGGCAACATGATCCCGCTGGACGGCACCATCCTCGAGGGTGAGGCCATGGTCAACCAGGCCGCACTCACCGGCGAGTCCATGCCGGTGCGGAAGATCAGCGGCATGTCCGTTTACGCCGGCACCGTGGTGGAGGAAGGCGAATGCGTCTTTACCGCCACTGCCGCAGGCGGCTCCAACCGGTACGACAAGATCGTTTCCATGATCGAGGAGTCCGAAAAGCTGAAATCCAGCACCGAGAACCGTGCGCTGGAACTGGCCGACAAGCTGGTGCCCTGGTGCCTGGCCGGTACCATTGTCACCTATGCCCTCACCCGCAACGTCACCCGCGCCATCTCCATCCTGATGGTGGACTTCTCCTGTGCCCTCAAGCTCTCCATGCCGCTGGCCGTTCTCTCGGCCATGCGGGAGTGCGGCAATGCCCACATCACCGTGAAGGGCGGCAAATATCTGGAAGCACTGGCCAAGGCCGACACCATCGTGTTCGACAAGACCGGCACCCTGACCCGTGCCACCCCGCAGGTGGTGGATGTGATCCCCTTCAACCAGAGCGAAAAAGACGACGTGCTGCGCCTTGCCGCCTGCCTGGAGGAACACTTCCCCCACTCCATGGCCAACGCCGTGGTGCGCGCCGCCAAGGAAAAGGGCCTTGCCCACGAGGAGATGCACTCTGAGGTCGAATACATCGTGGCCCACGGCATTGCCAGCCGGGTCAGCGGTGAGCGGGTCATCATCGGCAGCTATCACTTCGTCTTTGAGGATGAGCATTGCACCATCCCCGCCGACGAGCAGGAAAAGTTCGATGCCCTGCCCGCCGAGTATTCTCACCTGTACATGGCTGCTTCCGGCCAGCTGGTGGGCGTCATCTGCATTGCAGACCCCCTGCGCCCCGAGGCCGCTTCCGTGCTGCGCCAGCTCCACAAGCTGGGCGTGAAGAACACCGTGATGATGACCGGCGACAGCTACCGCACCGCCGCCGCCATTGCAAAGCAGGTGGGTGTGGATCAGTTCTTTGCAGAAGTCCTGCCCGAAGATAAGGCTTCCTTTGTCCAGAAGGCCAAGGCCGAGGGCCACACCGTTGTCATGATCGGCGACGGTATCAACGACTCCCCTGCCCTGTCCGCTGCCGACATCGGCATCGCCATCAACTCCGGTGCCGCCATTGCCCGCGAGATCGCCGATGTGACCATCAAGGCCGACAGTCTGGAAGAACTGGTGCTGCTCAAGACCATTGCCAACGCCCTGCAGCGCCGGGTCAGCGCCAACTACCGTTTTGTGCTGACCTTCAACTCCACCCTGATCGTTCTGGGCGCCATGGGCATCCTGCAGCCCGCCGCTTCGGCCATGCTGCACAACCTCTCCACCCTGGGCATCAGCCTCAAGAGCATGACCAACCTCGTGCAGAAACCTTCTTCTGCCCCCCAGCTGAAGGCATAAGTTTCCAGATACAGCAAAAATGGAGGAGCATCCGTGTGGATGCTCCTCCATTTTGTTTTGCGTCTGCTTATTCCAGGCCGATCTGCTGGGCGTATTCTTCCAGCAGCTCCCGCTCCAGGAAGGGGGTCTTGACGCCCAGACGGTCACGATAGGTCTCGTGGCCCTTGCCGATGACCGCGATCAGGTCGCCCTCCTGGGCGTGATCCACGGCGTAGTGCAGGGCGTCCAGCCGGTCGGGGATCTCCACGAACTTAGCGTCCGGGTTGCCCTTGTTCATACCCACCCGGATGTCGGCCAGAATGTCCTCGATCTTCTCAAAGCGGTTGTTATCCTCGGTGAGAATGGAGAAATCCGCCATTTTGGCGCAGGTCTCACCCATGCCGTAGCGGCGCAGCTTGGAGCGGTTGCCGCCGCAGCCAAACACCACCACCAGCCGATGGGGGTTATAGGCCCGCAGGGTGGTGAGCAGGCTCTCAGTGGATACCTCGTTGTGGGCGTAGTCCAGCAGGATGGTGAACTTCTTGCTGATGGGCACCAGTTCCACCCGGCCCTTGACCACGCACTTGCCCAGACCCTCGTGGATGGCGGCATCCGGCAGGCCCAGCACCTTGCCCACGGTCAGGGCGGCCAGCGCATTGTACACGCTGAACTCACCGGGCATATTCACCTTCACGTCCATGTCGTCCTTGCCGGACACATGGAACGCCACACCCAGAAAATCATGGGTGCGCAGCAGCTCACAGCCCTCGGCGCGGTAGTCGGCCTTTGCATCCCGGCCATAGGTCACCAGCTTGCAGGTGTGGCCTTCCAGCAGGGCTTCGGTGTTCTCGTCGTCGATGTTCACCACACCCACGTCGCACCGCTTGAACAGCTGGCCCTTCCAGCTGCGGTATTCCTCAAAGGTCTTGTGTTCACCGGGGCCGATATGATCCGGCGAAAGGTTGGTGAACACACCGATGTCATAGTGGATGCCCGCCACGCGGTCCATCATCAGACCCTGGCTGGACACTTCCATCAATGCCACGTCACAGCCTGCATCCAGGAACTGGCGGAAGGTCTTCTGCAGCTCATAGCTTTCGGGGGTGGTGTTGGCCGTCTCCTGATGGTGCCCCATGAAGTAGATGCCGTTGGTGCCGATCATGCCCACCTTTTTGCCGGCGGCTTCCAGCACGCTCTTGATCATATGGGTGGTGGTGGTCTTGCCCTTGGTGCCGGTGACGCCGATCATGGTCATCTGGCGGGCCGGGTTGCCGAACAGGTTGCAGCTCATCAGCGCCATGGCATAGCGGCTGCTCTCCACCTTGACCACGGTCACGCCGGGCATGGCGGAAAGGTCGATGTCGTGCTGGATCACCAGCACGCTGACGCCCTTGGCCGCACAGTCGGCGGCAAACTCATGGCTGTCGCGCTGGGTGCCCACGATGCAGACAAAGGCACGGCCCGGGGCCGCCTTCCGGCTGTCGTAGATGATATCTTCCACTTCGGTGTCCGTACTGCCTTGTACAAGGGTGTAGGACACGCCTTCCAGCAATTGTTCCAGTTTCATACCATTACACGCTCCTCATTGGATCAGTTTTGGGTGTCGGTGCCGCCGGCAGGGGTCTGCTGCGCATCCGTTGTCGTTTGCTGCGGTTCAGCGGCATCCCCCTGTGCGGCATCCTCTGCCGTGGGGGTGTCTGCCGGTACCGCATCGTCTGCGGGGGCGGCGTCGGCAGGCGTGGTATCCGCCGCTTCACCGTCCGCCGCGGTGGTGTCCGCTTCCTCTGCCGGGGTGGTATCCTCGACCGGATCAGGCACCACATAGCCCGAGGGCAGCTCCGGCTGGCCCTGCGCAAAGGTGAACTTGCGGGTGCTGGACATACTGATGTGGGTAAAGTCCAGCACACCGGTGTCGGTGGCGGCACAGCCCTTGCCATCCTCATTCAGCAGCACATGCTTTGCCAGCTTGAGCTTATATTCCAGCTCGTTCAGGGTGCCCAGCCAGACGCTGATGCGGTCCTGATAGAGGAAGGTCATCTCGTCCACATCCTCAAACTCGATGCGGGTCACGTCGTCGCGCAGCCCCGCCGTGTCCAGCGCCGCCAGCAGGGTGTTCAGGCTCTCCATCCGGCGGTCCGCCTCCGCTGCTGCTTCGCTGGAAGCACTGCTGTCCGAGGCGGCGCTCTCTGCCTTTGGCTCTGCGGCAAAGTCCAGCTGGTCGCCGGGCTTCATCGACACCGGGTCGCCGCCGCAGAGGGTGGGCAGCCCGGCGGGCTGGGTGCTGTCCTCGGCAAGGATCTTCAGCCCGGCCGAGAGGGTCAGCC
Organism: bacterium; assembly: GCA_963612415.1. Lineage (GTDB taxonomy): Bacteria > Bacillota > Clostridia > Oscillospirales > Ruminococcaceae > Faecalibacterium. The sequence goes on from CAVDVT010000022.1 coordinate 6,714, forward strand.
ACCCGGAGGAGGTCTGCATGGCCCAGGCAGGCTGGGCCTCCGTCACCCGCACCACCACCGTGCCGGGGTAGTCGCGCTCCACTTTGATGTCCTCCAGCATGGGGAACACCTTTTCCAGCGCGGCGGCCTTGGCGCCGGGGTCAAAGCTGAAGATGTTTTCTTCCAGATGCACATCCAGCGCCTGCAGGATCTGCTCACTGGTGTAGCCGCCCGCCTCCTGCACCACGCCGTCCGCCGTCTGCACCTGAATGGCACTGATCTTGAACAGCATGGTCACGGTCAGGTAGACGCCCGCTGCGATCACGCACAGCAGCATGGCCAGTGCGGTCAGCCGCCGGATGACCCTGCGCCGCCGGATGGCAGCCCGGGTCAGCTTCCGCTTCTTGCGGCCCTCCCGCCGGGCGGGGTCCCGCTGGCCGTTCTGCACCGGCCGCATCCGCTGCCCATTGCGGGGGCGGTTCTGGGCCGTGCGGGGCCGGTTCTGCCCGTTCTGGGGGCGGCGGTTCCGGCCGGAACTGCTGCCCGTGCGGCGTGGGCCGTTCTGGCCCGTCTGCCCGCTGCGGGGGCGGCCGCCATTGCCCTGGCTGCTGCGCCCTCCGGCGGGGAACTGGATGCTGTTGTCCGGGTAGGAGCCGTAATTCATGCTCCGCTCCGAGTACCGGCTGGGCCGGGGGGCATCCGGGTCATAGTTCGGGTTGGTAATGGGGTGCCCGCCGGAGCTGTACCCCGTGTACCCGCTGTACCCGGTATTGCTGCGGAGGTTCTGCGTGGTGCGCCGGGCATCCCGGGCCTGATCGTAGGCTCTGCGTTTTCTGGAGCGGTTCCGGTCATTCTGCGGCATCCGGCTGCACCTCCTTTCCTTTGTTTTTGCGTTCCTTACGGGGTCTTGACCAGCTTCATCAGGGCATCTGCAATGCGGTCCAGACTGTCATCCACCGACAGGCTCCGGGCGTTCTGCCCCATCTGGGCCAGCTTGCCGGGCTGTGCCAGCATGCCGGACACCGTTTCAATGAGTTTTTCGCCGGTCAGGTCTTTTTCCTCGATCACCACGGCAGCTCCGGCTTTCTGAAGCTCCATGGCGTTGTAATACTGGTGGTTTTCGGCCACGTTGGGGCTGGGGATCAGAACGGCGGCGCGGCCCACAGCCTCCAGCTCGGCCAGCGTCAGGGCACCGGCACGGCTGATGACCAGATCGGCTGCTGCCAGCAGCTCGGGCATATTGTTGATGTACTCCTTCACCACAAGGCTGTCGCCGGGGGCAAAGCCCTTTTCCTTTTCCAGATCCTGGAACAGCTGCACACCGTACTGACCGGTGGCGTGGAGGTGAAGCACGGGCTTTGCGTTCTTCTGTTCCCAGGCACACAGATCGGCCACCACCTCATTGACCCGGCGGGCACCCAGACTGCCGCCAAAGGACAGGATCACGGTGCGGTCGCCTGCGCCCAGCTCGGCACGAATGGCGTCGCGGTTTTTGGCCTGTGCAAACACCTCGGGGCGGACGGGGTTGCCCACCACGATGGTCTTTTCAGGAGCGCCCAGCTTTTCCACAGCGGCGGGCACAGCGGCAAACACGATGTCCACATCCGGGGCCAGCAGCTTGTTGGTCACACCGGGAAATGCGTTCTGCTCATGCAGGGCGGTCTTGATGCCCTGCTTGGCGGCGCAGCGCACCACCGGGCCGGACACATAGCCGCCGCAGCCAATGACCAGATCCGGCTGGATCTCCCGCATCATCTTTCTGGCCGTGGGGCCGGAAAGCGCCAGATTCCACAGGGTGATGATGTTCCGCCGGATGTTGTTCAGGCTCAGTTTGCGCTGGAAGCCTGTGATCTCGATGTGGTGGAAGGGGTAGCCTGCCTGGGTGACCAGACGGTACTCCATACCTTCCTTCCGGCCTGCAAAGTGGATCTCGGCGGTGGGGTCGGCCTTTTTGATGGCCCCCGCAATGGCAAGGGCCGGGTTGATATGGCCGGCAGTGCCGCCGGCCGCAATGAGTACACGCATCTTGTTTCCTCCTTAGTGTTCCATCTGCGCTCTGCGCGCAGTGTCCAGCACAATGGTCTTTGCCTTCCGCTGGCGTTCCCGCTCGGCGTGGGCTTCTTCCCGTTCCAGCCGGGCCCGCTCGCCGTTGCGCCCGATGTTCACCATTACGCCCATCTCCGCCAGAAGCAGGATCAGGCTGGTGCCGCCGGACGAGAAGAAGGGCAGGCTGATGCCGGTGTTGGGCAGGGTGTTGGTGACCACGGCGATGTTGCAGAACACCTGCCAGGCGATCTGTGCCATGATTCCAATACCCACCAGCGTGCAGAACCGGTTCTCGGCGTGGAAAGCGATCCAGAACCCCTGCACCAGGAACAGCACGAACAGCAGAATGACCATGACAGCCCCCACAAAGCCAAGCTCCTCGCACACCACGCTGAAGATGAAGTCGTTGGTGCTTTCGGGCAGCCAGAGCTGCTTTTCAATGCTGTTGCCAAGGCCAAGGCCGGTGGCGCCGCCGGAGCCAATGGCATACAGGCTCTGCTTGGTCTGGCTGGTCATCAGGTCAAGATCCTGGGTCCAGCCGTCCAGACGGTCTTTCAGGTAACTGATGGAGTCCACGTGCTGGAGCAGGGTCTCCAGCATGAACAGGGCGGAAATGCCGCCTGCCCAGGTGATGATGCCGCCGCTGCCGCCCAGCAGCAGGATAGTGCCCACGATGGCCGTGGTCAGCAGGATACCGGACATATGGGGTTCCAGCACCAGCAGCAGCACAATGGGCACCAGCCACAGCATGGGCCGGATCAGCTCCCGCACCACCCGGTGGTACAGCCACTGGCCAGTGGGCAGCTCCCCGAATTTGATCTGCGGCGTTTTAGCCGCAATGTCGGCCGTGAGCAGGATCATCTCAAACTTGGCCACCTCAGACGCCTGCAGCGTCAGGCCGCCAAAGCTGATCCAGCGGCGGCAGCCGTTGATGGGGCTGCTGAACAGCACCAGCACCAGCAGCGCGATGCACACGATGTACCCCAGTTTGACCACACTGCGCAGAAAGCGGTGGTCAACGTAGGAGAACAGGAACATCATGCCAAGGCCCAGCACACAGCACAGCAGCTGGGATTTGATGTAATGGAAGCTGTCGCCAAAGCGCAGGTAGCCCGTGGTATAGCTTGCACTGAACAGCATGACCAGCCCGAACACCATGATGATGAAAAGGGTCGCCATCCAGTTGAGCAGGATGCGCGGCCACGGGCCGGGATCACGCTGGAAGATGGAGAACGGTTCCCGTTTCTTTTTGCGGATGGTCGCCAATCTGCATCCCTCCTTAACTGATTTTTGCCAGTTGAAGCGTCAGCACCACGCCCAGCATGGCGATGACGCAGAAAATATAAAAGATCTGCACCGCACTGCTGCCCCGCAGCTCCAGCCAGCGGTGGAGCGGTGCCGAGCGGAACAGCTGCCTGCGGCCCCGGCTGGCACGGAACACCAGCACCTGAAGGGCCACCATCCCGCCTTCCAGCCAATAGGGCAGACAGAGGGGGATGCTCAGATCCGGCCAGCCGATGCACAGGGGCACACAGCCCAGCATCCCGGCCAGAAACAAGCTGCCCACCGCTCCCAGCTGCAGCTTTGCGGGCGGGAAATTCCAGAGCAGAAAGGCCATCAGTGCCCCGGCCAGCGCGGCGGGCAGCACCCCCAGCGGGAACCAGCCCAAAACGGTCATGGCACTCATCAGGCCCAGCATGGCCGCAAAGGCGGTGCCGCACACAAGACCGTCCACGCCGTCGGCAAGGCGGACGCATTCGACCAGCACCACCAGCAGCACCTCCCACACCAGCGGCGCAGCCGGGCCAAGGCCTACATAGCCAAGCCCCGGCAGGGTGAGCCCGGCGGCAAGGCAGCCCCGGGCCCCCAGCAGCACCAGCACCACGGCACCGGCGGCGGCTTCCAGCAAAAGGCGGGGACCCCGCCGCAGGCCCAGCGGGGAGCGGCGGCGGATGCGGGCCAGATCATCCAGAAGACCCACGCCGCCGAACAGCAGTGCCCCCAGCAGGGCGGTGAGCAGCCGGACCGAGAGCAGCCCCTCGGCCCCCAGCAGCTCCGGCTGGGCCACACAGGCAGCCGTCCAGCCCACCCCCACGGCAGCCAGAACGCCCACCATCAGGCACAGCCCGCCCATGGTGGGGGCCTGCGGAGGGAGTTCCGGCTCCGCGTCCGGTTCTTCCGGCTGCGGCTGCTTGAACTGCCGGGGCTGCTGCACAGGCGGGACATCCCAGCGGCTCTGGAAGGCCCGCAGCAGCGGCACCATCAGATTCCCGAGCGCCGCCGTGAGGAAGAACCCCAGCGTAGAGGCGGCGATCAAGGCAAAACGGATCATAGGTTATTTCTGCTCCTTGTAAAAGATCTCCAGCACTTTTTCCAGCGCCATGCCGCGGCTGGCCTTCACCAGCAGGGCATCACCGGGCTGCATCTTGCGCAGCAGGGCATCTGCTGCCTGCTCGTAAGTGTCGGCGTGGAGGGTGGTCAGGCCCTTGGCCGCAGCCACCACAGCGGTGCGCTTTGCCTGATCGCCATAGGTGATCAGGTAATCGATGCCGCTTTCCGCCGCCTGACGGCCCACTTCCTCGTGGGCCTCCCGGCTCAGGTCTCCCAGCTCCAGCATATCGCCCAGCAGGGCAAAGCGGCGCTTGCAGGGATACTCCCTGAACATGGCCAGCGCGGCCTTCATGCTGTCGGGGTTGGCATTGTAGCAGTCCTCGATCACATCCACGCCTTTGCTGTGGACCACTTTCTGGCGCATGCCGGTCTGCTCAAAATCGGCAAGGCCCGCAATGGCTTTGCGGGGGTCCAGCCCCAGCCGGGTAGCGGCGGCGTAGGCAGCCAGGGCGTTGGCAACGTTATGCCTGCCCATGGCGGGGATCTTCACCACAAAGGTCCCCTCCTCATGGTCTTCCAGCACAAAGCTCATGCCGTCGTCCTCCTGCTGGATGGACAGTGCGCAGACATCAGCGCTCTCATCCCCCAGGCTGAACCAGACCGGCCGCACATGGGCAGGCAGCTGGGCCCCGCGCAGGAAGGGATCGTCGCCATTCAGCACCAGCGGAGCCCCCTCGGGCAGACCGGCGCAGATCTCCAGCTTGGCCTTGCAGATGTTTTCCTGACTGCCCAGATTCCCGATGTGGGACACACCGATGCAGGTGATGATGCCCACATCCGGGCGGGCGCACTTGCTCAGCCGCTCGATCTCGCCCATATGGCTCATGCCCATCTCCACCACGGCATACTGGGTATCTTTTCCAATGCGGAACATGGTGCGGGGCAGGCCCAGCTCATTGTTCTGGTTGCCCTCGGTCTTGATGGTATTGCCAAAGCCCGCAATGGCGGCATAGGTCATCTGCTTGGTGGTGGTCTTGCCCACGCTGCCGGTGACGCCCACCACCTTGGGGTGGAACTGGCTGCGATAGTTGGCACCAATCACCATCATGGCGTGGTAGCTGTCCGGGCACAGAACCGTCTTTTCTTCCGGGACGCCCTCCACCGGGTGGTTCAGCACCACACAGAGAGCGCCGTTTTCCA
>CAVDVT010000023.1:0-11656 GCA_963612415.1 bacterium
AAACAAAGGCAGATCACAATTTCTGGGGCGGCGTGGCATCGTCGGTGCGCCCCAAAAGGAAGTCGGTGGAGGTGTGGTAAAGGTCGGCCAGCTGGATCAGCAGGGTGGTGGGGAGATCCCGCAGGCCCTGCTCATAGCGGTTGTACTGAGGCTGGGGCATGTGAAGAAGTGCGGCCAGCTGGCGCTGGGTCAGATCGTGATCTTCCCGCAGGTCACGAATGCGGCGGTAGTATGCCATAAATGTCCTCCTGATATCTGAATGGATATCTTGACAGTACCGCAGAGAGATGCTATCATGTTTATATGATATCCAAATGGATATCAAAAGAACCGAAAATGGGAATTTATGAAACGGGCGAAAATTGCTTTGTGAGGTGTAACAGCATGAGAAAAATGAATCGGCGGGATTTTTTGAAGCTGACGGGTACAGTTGCACTGAGTGCATCGGCTGCGGGGCTCCTGAGCAGCTGCGGCGGTGGGGGAGAACACCCTGCATCGTCCAGGCCGTCCGGAAATGCGGGAAGCAGCTCCAGCAGTTCCAGTGCTTCGGGCAGCTCCAGCAGTTCCAGCAGTTCGAGTGCGTCCTCGTCGGAAAGCACTTCAAGCTCGACGACTCAGCCGGAACCCCTGAAGATCATCTGGAAGATCAAGGACAACGGCGACGGTACGGCAATTCTGATCGGCTATGATGATGCAGGAGAACGGCCGGTGGGAGAGATCACGCTTCCTACGGAGTGGTCTGGCCGAAAGATCGTTGGCCTTGACAACGGTCTTGGCGGCAAGATCACAAAGCTGATCGTTCCCGGGGCCTATAAGGATGTCAATTATTATGGCAGTGATGTCCTGCAGGAGCTGATTTTGCAGGAAGGCGTGGAAACGGTGAGCGGATTCGGGGGGAGCAAAAACCTCTGGAATGTCAAATTGCCCAGTACGCTCAAAGAAGTCGGGGGCAAGGCTTTTATGTACTGCGAAAAACTTACAGCGATCACCTTCCCGGTTGGGCTGAAGCGGATCGGACAGTACGCATTCTGCGGTACAGGGCTGACAAAAGTGACGCTGCACGAGACGATCACGGACTATGGTGAGCAGGCATTTGCGGAGTGCCGTGATCTGACAGAAGTGATGGTACACAGCGTGACCCCGGGCTGGCGGATGTTCATGGGCTGTACGAGCCTGACAAAAGTCAGATTGTCTCCCTACATGACCTATCTGGAAAATGATATGTTCAATGGCTGTACAGCATTGCAGGAGATCAGCCTGCCGAAAAATCTGACCAGGATCGGTTCGGGCGCATTCTGCGGATGCACAGCGCTTCGCCAGATCACGATCCCGGTGACGGTGACAACGATCGAAGGCTACGCTTTTGAGAAAACGGCAATCACAAAAGTGACGATCCCCAACGGTGTGAAGGAACTTGGATGGAACGTGTTTGGTGATTGTTTCAACCTGAAAGCGGTTTATATTCCGGTTTCGATGGAGCGGATCTGCAATTATGCCTTTGCCGGATGCAGGAGCCTGACGGATGTGTACTATCAGGGCGGGCAGCAGCAATGGGTGCTGATCCGGATCGACGATGACAATACGATGCTTCAGGCGGCACAGCTGCATTATTACTCGTCCCCTGCCAGCATGGGCATGATCTGAGACGCCCGGAAAAGAAAGATAAAATACGGTAAGCCCCATGCTTGACGCTGCAAAACGAAAAAGCATGGGGCTTTTTGCTGCTCAAAATCCCAAAAATCATACAAAACCTTCTTTATTTTGTCATAACTGTTCCGTATAATAGAAGATAGGAGCTTATTGGAAACGCTCCGGGAATGGTAAGCAAAACACGCGCCCGGACTTTTTGCGGGCGGAACCGATAGTTTGGAACTGCATCGAGGAGGAACACGCATGGCAAACGAAAAGATCCTTGTGGTGGACGACGACACCAATATCTGCGAGCTGCTGCGGCTCTATCTGACCAAGGAGGGGTATCAGGTCACCATTGCCAACGACGGCGAAGAAGGTCTGGACAAGTTCAACCAGACCAAGCCCGACATGGTGCTGCTGGATGTGATGATGCCCAAGATGGACGGTCTGGAAGTGTGCCGCCGCATCCGCAAGCTGGGCAACACCCCGGTGATGATGCTCACCGCCAAGGGCGAGACCTTTGACAAGGTGCTGGGCCTGGAGCTGGGCGCCGACGATTACATGGTAAAGCCCTTTGACACCAAGGAAGTGGTGGCCCGCATCAAGGCGGTGCTGCGCCGCTGCACCACGTCTTCCGCCCAGACCGAAAGCACCGAGGGCGTCATTGAGTTCGACAACCTCCGGCTGGATATGAACAGCTATGAGCTGCGGGTCAAGGGCAAGGTGGTGGAGGCTCCCCCCAAGGAGCTGGAGCTGCTGAACTGCCTGGCTTCCCACCCCAACCGGGTGTACACCCGCGACCAGCTGCTGGACGAGGTGTGGGGCTTTGAGTATTACGGCGACAGCCGCACCATCGATGTCCATGTCAAGCGCCTGCGCGAGAAACTGGCCGGTGCTTCCGATAAATGGGAGCTGAAGACCGTGTGGGGCGTGGGTTATAAATTCGAGGTGCGTCAGTAATGCGCAAAAGTATTTCCGTCACCTTCTTTTCGATGGTGGCGACCCTTCTGGTGCTGGGCACAGCGGTGTTCGGCTTCTCGGAGTGGGTGCTGTTCAGCCGCTACTTTGCACAGGAGCGGTACGATGCGCTGGACAGCGTGGCCGAGGTGACCCAGCGGGCTGCAGACTATGTGGTGCAGCAGGCGGCTCTGCCCAAGGGCGCGGAGCTGGATGCCCTCAGCACCAAGCTGGAGATCATTGGTGAGAGCGCGGAGGCGTATCTGTTCCTCACCGATGAAGACGGCAATATCCTCATTGCATCCAATCCGGACATGCTGGAGGCGGATGCCGTGGAAGCGGACGTGATCGCAAAGGCGGGGGAGGACAAGCCCTACCATGTGCTGAGTACGCTGGATGGGGTGCTGACCGAAAAGAGCTATGTCTCGGTGCGGCGGATGCAGGATGCCCAGGGCCATGGCAGCGGCTACCTGTTCCTCTGCTCCTCCGGCGCGCGGCTGACTGAGTTCAAGGAGGAGTTCTGGTCGAACTTCTTCTTCTCGGCCTGTGTGATGCTGCTCTGCGCCAGTGTGCTGACCACCTTCCTGATGCGCAGGCTCACCGACCCGCTGCAGAAGATCACCGACGCGGCCCAGCGGTTTGGCGGCGGCGACCTCTCGGTGCGGGTGGAAGGCGTGGAAGGTGAAGGCGAAGTGGTCGATCTGGCCCGCACCTTCAACCAGATGGCGGACAATATCCAGTCCAACGATAATTCCCGCGGCCAGTTCATGGGCAACATCGCCCACGAGCTGCGCACCCCCATGACCACCATCAAGGGCTTCATCGACGGCATTCTGGATGGCACCATCCCGCCCGAGATGCAGAACCACTACCTGCAGCTGGTCAGCGAGGAGACGGGCCGTCTGGCCCGGCTGATCCAGAATATGCTGGATCTGTCCAAGCTGGAGAGCGGCGAGTATCAGGTGAACGCCCGGATGTTCAACATCTGGGAGACCCTGACCGGCGTGGCCCTCTCGGCAGAGCAGCGGATCAACGACGGCATGATCGAGCTGGAGGGCCTGACCATGGACGAGAAAGTTCTGGTCTATGCCGATCCGGACCTGATCCATCAGGTGGCCTACAACATTCTGGACAACGCCATCAAGTTCACCCCGGCGGGCGGCACCATCAAATTCAGCGTGGAGAAGCTGGGCCCCGAGGTGGAGGTGTCCATCTGGAACTCCGGTCAGGGCATCAGCCCGGAGGCGCTGCCCTATGTGTTCCAGCGCTTCTACAAAGAGGATAAGTCCCGCGGGCTGCACGCCCGGGGTGCGGGCCTTGGCCTGAACATCTGCAAAGTGCTGGTGAACCTGTCCGGCGGTCAGATCCGGGTGGAGAGCCAGCAGGGCGAGTGGTGCCGCTTTGTGTTCACCCTGCCCACCCTGCCGCCCAACCCCGGCGGCATGAAGCGCCTGCCCGATGAATCCGGGCAGCCCGTGCCGGTGGAAGACCCCGCCAGCATGAAGCCTGTCAACTAAGTCCTGCGGCCAGACTGTCCCCCTGAAAACGGGCGGGGCGGTCTGGTCGTTTTGGTTTTGAGATGGATTTTTGGGGCATCTGCGGCAGTGTTTGCGACTTTTCCGTGAAAAACACGGCTCTGGGTTTGATTTTTTGCGTGTTTTCATGTAAACTAAGTATAACCATGTCCACCCTGCATTCCGGCCCCAAAACAGGCAGAAACAGGGGACAAATGGTGTAATCTTTCTGAAAAATAACGGAGAGTACAAAACACGATGACGATCATAAGTCCTTCGATCCTTTCGGCTGATTTTTGTCAGCTTGGCGCAGACTGCCGCATGGTGCTGGACGCCGGCGCGCAGATGCTGCATTATGACGTGATGGACGGCCACTTTGTGCCCAACATCAGTTTTGGTGTGCCGGTGCTGAAAAGCCTGCACAAGGGGATGCCCACGGCATTCTACGATGTCCACCTGATGATCAGCCACCCGCTGCAGTATGCGGAGCCCTTCATCAAGGCCGGTGCCACCCTGTACAACTTCCACCTGGAGTGTGAGGATGACATCCAGCAGACCATTGACGCCGTGAAGGCGCTGGGCTGTAAGGTGGGCCTGACCATCAAGCCCGGCACTTCACCGGAAGCACTGGTGCCCTACCTCGACCAGCTGGATCTGGTGCTGGTGATGAGCGTGGAGCCCGGCTTCGGTGGGCAGAAGTTCATGCCCTCGGCGCTGGAAAAGCTGCGCTGGCTGAAAGAAGAACGGGCCAGACGCAGTGCCCACTTCCTGCTGGAAGTGGACGGCGGCGTGGACGACACCACGGCCCCCCTGTGCGTGGAAGCCGGTGCCGACATCCTGGTGGCGGGCAGCGCCGTGTTTGGCGCAGCAGACCCGGCTGCGGCGGTGCGCCGTCTGGCCGCTCTGTGAGAGGTGCCGTGCCATGGATGAAAAACTGATCCAGAAACAGGAGCAGGAGCTGGCCAGAACAGGCCGGTATTACCAGCACGTCTGCTTTATGGTCATCCCCCTGCTCTGCATGGCCTGCTACCTGTACGGGCTGCGGCCGCTGCTGCTCTGCGGTGTGGCACTGCTCACCGGCAACCTGTGCGACCGTCTGGTCTCACTGCTGCGCCGCCGGGTGTATCAGGCCAGCGATTTTTCCAACGAGAGCTTTGCGCTGATCATCGCGCTGCTCATGCCCGCCACGGTGGACTGGTATGTGGTCATCATGGCGGTGCTGGCCGGTGTCCTGATCGGCAAGGAAGTGTTTGGCGGCTACGGCAGCTATCCTTTCAACCCGGCTGCCGTGGGCTACGCGGTGGCTGCGGTATCGTGGCCGGAGCAGGTGTTCCGCTACCCCCAGCCTTACACGAGCATCCCGCTCTGGGATGCTTCCGGTGTGCCGGTGTCCAGCACCATTTCGGACACCCTGCGCAGCGGCGGCACCCTGAACATCAGCGCCCTTTCGCTGGGGCTGGGCGAGTACGCCGCCCCCATGGGCACCGGCGCGGCCCTGATCCTGCTGGCCTGCGGGCTGTTCCTCTGGCTGCAGAAGGACACCCGCCTGAGCGCCAGTGTGAGTTTCCTTGTCACCAGTGCCCTCATCGCGTTCCTGTTCCCCCGTCAGGTGGGTGTGGCCGGTGTGGACATCGCCCTGCGTCTGCAGTGTGTGCGGGACGAGCTGCTGACCGGCGCCATGCTGTTCAGCGCGGTGTTCCTGCTCAATGAGCCCTACACCTGCGCCCACCATCGGCTGGGCCGCATCCTGTACGGCGTGCTGGTGGGCGTCACCACCATGGGCTTCCGGTATTTTGGCGTCTACGAGACGGGCGTCTGCTTTGCGCTGCTCATCGTCAACAGCGTGTCGGGCTGGATGGACCGCACTGAGAGCCGCCTGTACCAGCTGCTGAACCGCCGCGCAGCACGAAAGGAGGGGGCCGAATGAAACGTTCTGTTGCAGAATTGATCACCCGTGACCCCGAAAAATACGCCCACCATGACCGGGTGTTCAAAAACAATCCCGTGGTCATGCAGGGCATGGGTCTGGCCCCGCTGGTGGTGCTTGCCACCACAGGCCGCAACGCCCTGATGCTGGCGGTGGCCGTGGCCCTGCTGCTGACGCCCTCCCGGATGCTGGCCTGCCTTGTCAGCCGCCTGTTCCCCCTGAAGGATGAGCAGCCTGCCCCGGCAGAGCTGGAAAAGAAGCTGCTGCCCCGCGCGCTGGTGTACAGCGGCAGCGCAGCCGTGGTGTACCTGGCGGCATATCCCATCCTGAACGGCGCGTTCGGCACCGAGCTGCTGGCGCTGGGCATCTACCTGCCCATGCTGGTGGTGGAGCCGCTGCTGACCTACCGCTTTGGCCGTGTGCAGGAGACCATGCACAAAGCCGTTTCCAAGGGCCTGCGCATCACCGTGGGCTATGCACTGATCCTGTTCCTTGTGGGCTGCCTGCGCGAGTGGCTTGCGCTGGGCAGTGTGTTCGGCATCCCGATTAGCCGTTCGGTCCTGCCCATGGCCGGAATGCCTGCGGGCGGTTTCATCGTGCTGGGCGTTGTGTGCGCTGTGTGGCGCGCACTGGCCCGGAAGCACAAGGAATATCTCAAGACCGAGGCGCGCGGCACACTGGCTGCGGAACCCCAGAAGGAGGTGCATGACCAGTGAGCGAAGTCATGAACGTGATCGGCATGGCATTTGGTTATGCTGTGCTGGCAATGTTTGCCCAGAACGCCATCTTCACCCGCGGTCTGGGCGTTTCCCGCCTGATCCAGCTGGTGGGCGACGAGCGCACCAGCAGCTGGTGGTTTGCCCTGATGCTCTGCGTCACGCAGGTGCTGGTGGCGCCGCTGGCGTTCTATGCGGGCGGCTTCATTGCCGGCCTGCCCAACCGCGCCCAGCTGCGCCCGCTGGTGTATCTGGCCTGCGTGGCGGTGGTCTGTGTGTTTGAACATCTTGTTCTGCGGGCGGTCAAAGGCCCCCGCAGTGGCCTGCTGATCCGCATCCTGCCCATTGCCGCCGTGAACAGCGGCGTGCTGGGCACGGTGCTGGTGGAGCGCACCCAGAGCTTTACGCTGGCACAGTCGGTGGGCTTTGGCCTGGGCAGCGGCCTGGGCTACCTGCTGGCCGTGATGCTGGTAACGGAGGCGGGCAACCGCCTGCGCAGCAAGGCTATCCCCGAAGCATTCCGCGGCCTGCCCATCACATTGATCTACATCGGTGTGCTGGCGCTGGCCATCTACGGCTTTACCGGCCATTCCGTGATCCTGTAAGTGACCCCAAGGAGGGTGGTTGAATTATGGCAAAATATCCGAAACGCCAGAAAGTCAAGCGCTATCGGCGCAGCTTTTACAGCCGCGAGATGCGGCTGAAAAAGGGCATTGGCATCGCGGTGCTGGTGCTGGCCGTGCTGGCAGCGGCCTGGGTGGCTGCGCCCCACGTGCTGGACTGGGCCACCCACACCTGGTACACCGTGGTGCGTGACCGGGATCTTTCGGCCTCCTCTGCGGCCAGTGCCAGTGCTTCCTCCGCAGCGGAAAGCACGGCTTCCTCTGCCGGCAGTGAACCGGCAGCATCTTCAGAGCCGGAACCGCAGCCGGAGCCGGAACCGGATGGCACCGCCATTGTGGAGGGCATGTGGGCGGAAGTGGACCTGAAGTCCCTGACCGATGACACGGCCATCCGTGCCGCCGCCCAGCAGCTCAAAGCTCAGGGCATGACCTACGCCCTGTTCACCCTGAAGGATACGGCCGGGCAGGTGTATTATGCCTCCCAGACGGCAGTGGGCGCTGCCAATGCAGCTTCCACCCAGATCGACCTGACAAAGGCCGCTTCCATCTTCAAGGAAGAAGGGCTGGTGCCGGTGGCAAAATTCGCGGCCTTCCGCGACCCGGCCGGTGCCCGCGCCGACCACGCCATGGCTATCCGGTATAAGAACCAGGAGTATCTCTGGCTGGACAACAAGGCTTCGGCAGGCGGCAACCCGTGGATGAACCCCTATTCGGCAGAAGCCGTGCAGTATATCGGGGATCTGATCGCGGAAGTTCACGCCGCAGGCTTTGATCAGGTGCTGCTGGAAAACGTGCAGTTCCCCTCGTCCACCAGTTCCAAGCAGGATTACGGCAGCACGGGCGGTGTGGACCGCGCCGGGCAGCTGACCGCGGACATTGCTGCATGGCAGGCCCGCTTTGGCGGCAGCGTGACCATCTGGTACGGCTACTCTCTGGCCGAGGTCACCGGCACATCCCCCACGCTGGGTGCCCCGGCAGCACAGCTGGGCGTGAAGAACCTGCTGGTGCGGGTGCCTGCTTCCTCCACCATGGACGAAGCAGCCCGGAACGAGCTGACCCTGAGCCTTGCTGAGGCCGGGGTGGAGCATACCGTCATCCGGGACGATGCTGCCAGCTACTTTGAATGATCCTGCGGCTTTTTTCTAAGTGAGAGAGTGAGGAATGTGATATGAACAAAACATCTTGCTTTTCCCCGGCGCACATCCTTCTGCCTTCGGAGCAGATCCCGGTGGAGCAGTGGGGCTGCGTGGCCTGCGACCAGTTCACCAGTGACCGCTCCTATTGGGAAAAGGCGGCCAAGGCCGCTGCTGGCGGCCCCAGCGCGCTGGATCTGATCCTGCCGGAGGCCTATCTGGAAGACGGCGATGTGCCGGAAAAGGTGGAAAAGATCCACGCTTCCATGGAGGCATACCGCCGCGATGTGCTGACCCGTGCCGTGGATGGCTTTATCTATGTGGAGCGCACCGAGCAGAGCGGCCGGGTGCGGCAGGGCCTTGTGGGAAAGATCGATCTGGAGGCATACAGCTATGCCGAGGGGGCCAAAACGGCCATCCGCCCCAGTGAGCATACCGTGGAAAGCCGCATCCCGCCCCGCATGGCGGTGCGGCGCGGCGCTGTGCTGGAGACGCCCCATGTGATGATGCTGGCCGATGACCCGGACTGCACCCTGATCGAGCCCATCGGGGCCAAAAAGGACAGCCTGCGCAAAGTGTATGAGGGCGACCTGATGCTGGGCGGCGGCCACATTGCGGGCTGGGCCGTGGAAGACCCTGCCCTGCTGGAGCAGATCGATGCTGCCCTGAACGGCCTTGGCAGTCAGGAAGCCTTTGATGCAAAATACCCTGAGGCAAAGGGCGGCGCACCGCTGACTTTGATCGTAGGTGACGGCAACCACTCGCTGGCCTCTGCAAAGGCCTGCTGGGAGGAGCTGAAAAAGACCCTGACCCCGGAGCAGCAGCTGACCCATCCGGCCCGCTGGTGCCTGGCGGAGGTCTGCAACGTCCATTCGCCCGCCATTGAGATCGAGCCCATCCACCGGGTGCTGTTCAATGTGGACTGCGGCGCAGTGCTGCTGGCCCTCATCACCTGGAGCGATTCCAACGCGGCAGGCATTTGCTTTGGCAATGCCAAACAGCAGCCCTTCACGCTGGCAGGCCCCCACATTTCCAACGTGCTGAGCTTTGAACACCCGGTGGCCCCCCTGACCGTGGGCACCATCGACGCTTTCATCGAGTCCTTTATGGCCCGCCACATCGAGGCCCGGGTGGACTATATCCACGACGAGCCCGCCGCACAGGCACTGCGCAAGCAGGGCGGTGTGGTGTTCCTGCTGCCGCCCTTTGAAAAGAGCGACCTGTTCAAGGGGGTCGTCATGGGCGGTGTGCTGCCCCGCAAGACCTTCAGCATGGGCCATGCGGAGGAAAAGCGCTATTATATCGAATGCAGAAACATTTTAGGAGAATCATGACTTTTAACGAACTGAATCTGTCCGAGCCTGTGCTGCGCGCTGTGGCACAGGCTGGCTATGAATCCCCCTCGCCCATTCAGGCAGCGGCCATTCCGCCGGTGCTGGCCGGGAGGGACTTGATGGGCTGCGCCCAGACGGGCACCGGCAAGACGGCTGCGTTTGCGCTGCCCATGCTTGACCGCCTGACGGCCAGCGCCCCCCGCAAAAAGGGTGCCATCCGCGCCCTGATCCTGACCCCAACCCGGGAGCTGGCGCTGCAGATCGGCGAGAGCTTTGAGGCCTACGGCAAATACCTGACCCTGCGCAGCACCGTGATTTTTGGTGGTGTGGGCCAGGCCCCTCAGGTGGCGGCCCTGAAAAAGGGCGTGGACATCCTGGTTGCCTGCCCGGGCCGCCTGAACGACCTTGTGGGGCAGGGCCTGCTGGATCTTTCCAACATTGAGATCTTTGTTCTGGACGAAGCAGACCGGATGCTGGACATGGGCTTTGTCCACGATGTGAAAAAGGTGATCGCCAAGCTGCCCAAAGTGCGTCAGAACCTGATGTTCAGCGCCACCATGCCCAAGGAGATCGAGCAGCTGGCCGCAGGCATCCTGCATGACCCGGCCTTTGTCAAGGTGGACCCGGTGTCCAGCACCGTGGACCGCATCCAGCAGAGCCTTTATTTTGTGGAAAAGGGCAACAAGAAGCTGCTGCTGCCCTGGCTGATCAAGAACCTGAAGCCGGAAGTGGTGAACGCGCTGGTCTTCAGCCGCACCAAGCACGGCGCAGATAAGATCGCCAAAGACCTGAACAAGCAGGGCATCCCGGCGGCAGCCATCCACGGCAACAAGAGCCAGACTGCCCGCGTGACGGCGCTGGAAGATTTCAAGGCAGGCGGGACCAAGGTGCTGGTGGCCACCGATATCGCCGCCCGGGGCATCGACATCAGCGAGTTGTCCCATGTGTTCAACTACGACCTGCCCGAAGTGCCGGAGACCTATGTCCACCGCATTGGCCGCACGGCCCGCGCCGGTGCCGACGGCACCGCCATCAGCTTCTGCGCCCCGGAGGAAACGGAATATCTGGCCGGCATTGAAAAGCTGAACCGCCGCCAGATCCCGGTGGTCAGCGGCCACCCCTGGGACGGCGTGCCCGCCCCGGTCAAGGCTGCACCCCCGGTGCGGGGCAAAAAGCCCAAAGAGGAAGCCGCACAGGCCCCCGCCCACCCGGCAAAGCCGGAAAAGGCAGCAAAGACTGAAAAGCCTGCTGCCCCCAAAAAAGAAAAAACGGCTGCAAAGCAGCCCAGACCCGTTATTACCGAACCGAAAGAGGAAACATCCATGGATGAGAACCAGAAGCGCACTTCCGGCGGGCGCAATGAAAGCCGCCGTTCCAATAACCGTTCCCGCCGCGAGGGCAGTGCCCAGCAGCCTGCCAGCCGCGGCAGCAATGCCCAGCCTAAGTTCGACCCCCATTTTGTGAGCGCCCCGGAGGCTACCCCCCTCCGCCCGGCCAAAAAGACCCCTGCGGCCCAGCCCGCCCCGAAGCAGGCTGCCCCGGCTGGCGGCCAGAACGGCAGTGCCCAGCGCGGCCGGAACAGCCAGCCCGCTGCCCGCACCGAGCGCAGTGACCGCCCGGCCCGCAATGCACGTCCGGAGCGCGGAGAGCAGCGCAGTGCCCGCCCGGCCCAGCAGAACAACGGCCAGCAGGGCGGCCGCAGCAGCCGGAATGGGGCCCAGAACCCCAGCCGCCCGGCCCGCCCTGCAAAGAGCGAGAACAGCAGTCCCCGCCGCGGCCGCACCAATGCCCCCGCTGCCCGGGACGAAGATCCGGGTCTG
>CAVDVT010000024.1:0-11020 GCA_963612415.1 bacterium
GGCTTCAAGGGCCGCAAGGCGCTGGGCTACATCAGGCCTACCATTGCGGCAACGCTGACCAAGTTGGTCATCCTGCCTGCCATCTTCCTGCCAATGGCGGTGCGGCTGGGCTTTACCGACCAGAAGCTGGTAGCCCTGCTGGTGATGCTGGGCAGTGTGACCACCCCGGCGGGCTATGTGATGGCAAAGCAGATGGGCCACGAGGGCACCCTGTCCGGCTCGGTGTGTGCCACCACCACCGTGTTCAGCGCCTTGACGCTGACCTTCTGGGTCTTCTGGGCGCGCAGCGGCGGATATATCGCATAAAATGCAAACAGCAGCGGCGCCTGCCGGGAGTTTCCCAGTGGGCGCCGCTGCTTTGTTCTGCCTGAAAAAGATAACAAAAAAGCATCTTGAATCGCTTCAAGATGCTTGGTGGTTGCGGGGGCCGGATTTGAACCAACGACCTTCGGGTTATGAGCCCGACGAGCTACCAGACTGCTCCACCCCGCGATATTTACTTGTCTGCGTCAGCCTCTCGCTGACTGCTCAAGTATAATACCACAAGGCGGGGTGGATGTCAAGGGTTTTGGGAAAGTTTTTTACTTTTTCCTGCGGGGATGGCGGACGCGGTAAAAGACCACGCCGCAGACGGCACCAATGAGGATGGCGGGCCAGAAGCCGATCAGGACGACCACCACGCTCTGCGCGCCGGACACAAAGTTTGCCCAGCCGTTCTGCAGGGCATCCATCAGCCGGGCACCAAAGCTGGTGCTGGTGGGGGTCAGGGTCTCCACCTCGTTCAGGGTGACATAGACCGTGCAGCACTCCACCTGCTGGCTGTACCAGTCCAGCTGGCTCTGGTAGCTTTCGATCTGATACTGCACATCGCTGAGGGAGGACTCGATCTCCAGCAGGTCGCTCAGGGTGTCGGCCTGGGCCTGCAGCTGCTGCAGGCGGTCGCGCTGGGCCGTCAGGTTGGACAGCCGGGCCTCAATGTCCAGATACTGGCTGGTGACATCTTCAGCCTGCTGGTTTTTGTAAGTCACGCTGCCGATCTGGGCTGCCGCAGCCAGAAAGCTCTGATAGTTCTCCTGTGGGATGCGCAAAGTCAGGCTGGCGCTGCGGGTGCTGTCGGCTCCGGCGTATTCGCTGCTGGATTCCAGATAGCCGTCGGCGTCGGAGA
This sequence comes from bacterium, assembly GCA_963612415.1. Classification (GTDB taxonomy): domain Bacteria; phylum Bacillota; class Clostridia; order Oscillospirales; family Ruminococcaceae; genus Faecalibacterium. The sequence goes on from CAVDVT010000024.1 coordinate 1,166, forward strand.
GGGCACTGTCCAGCGAAGAACGGGCGGTGTCGTAGTCTTTGGTCTCCAGCGTGAGATTGGCGGTATAGATGATCTTGGCGCTGTCCGTGGAGCGGGAAGCTTCCTCGCTCTCCACCTCGCCGGAGGTCAGCAGGGTGCTGCCGGTGGTGTTGACGGAACGGGAAGCGCCCTCGGCACTGAAGGTGGAAATGCCATTGTCCGCCGTGTCATAGGCGGCACCCTCGGTGTCGGCCATGGAGTACAGGGCCGCCTGCGGAGCCATGGCAGCGGTGCTGGCGGCAGAATAGTTGGAGGAAGAACCGCCGCCCAGCAGGGTGATCCCTTTCCAGCTGCCGGCCTGGACTGCGCCGTACAGGCAGACGCCGCAGACGGCCACGCAGGCCGCCAGCTGTGCCCAGCGCTTTGCCGGGAAGCGGATCGCCTTTTTCTTCGGCTTTTCCGGGGCGGGGGCCGGGGTCAGAACCGGCTTTTGCGTACTTTTGGCCCCGGGGGTGTCGGCGGCAGCGGCCTGCATGGCAAGCAGCTTTGCCTTCAGGTCGTCAGAAGCGTGGAGATCGTCCACCTCCATCTTGTACTCATACCACCTCATCTTCGATCTCCTCCTTCAGCATCGTATGTAACTGGGCGCGAGCCCGCCGCAGCCAGCTCAGCACCGTGTTGGTGGGGGCGCCCAGCATCCGGCCCACCTCCGCAGCGGTGTAGCCTTCATAGTAGTGCAGGTACACGGCATTGCGGTAGTTTTCCGGCAGAGTGCGCACCGCATCCAGCACACTGCCGTCTTCTGTGGCATCCGGGGCAGGGATGTTTTCGTCCAGTTCGGTGTCTTTCTGGCGCGCGGCCCGGGTGATGTCCCGGCAGCGATTGATGGCGACACGCAGCAGCCAGGCCTTGAGATGCTCCTCGCTCTCAAAGCGGCCCTCGTAGCGCAGGAGCTTTTCAAACACATCCTGCACCACATCTTCTGCATCGGCGGCGCAGCTGCAATTGTGCATCGCGGCGCGGAACACGGTGTCGCTGTATCGCTGTACAGCCAGCGCAAAAACTTCGTCTTTGGTCAACTGTCCCATGATCTTTTTCTCTCCTTTAACGCCCCGGGCGGGGCTGTTGGAAACAACTGGTTTCAAAGGGACGTTTCACCCAGTATACGGGTGGAACGCCCGGATTATTGCATCTTTTTTGGAAATAAGCCTCTCAGTCACGCTTTGCGTGCCAACTCCTCTATCTGTACAAACGCTGAAACAGTGAGACCCTGTCCGCAAGATAGGTCTCGGCTTTGGGGTGGGTGAGCCAGTGCTTATGCTGTGCTGCCTGGCACAGGCGGCGGGCAAGGGCGGCGGGGTCGGTATCAATGGCCGCCACGTCCTGCATGGTCAGCTGAAGGGTGAGGGCTGCCGGGGTATCCGGCAGGGGCGGCAGCGGGTCCTCCCAGACAAAGGGCGGCAGCAGCTGCACCGCGCAGACTGCGCGGGAGCATTCCTCGGTCAGGAGCAGGGCGGCGGGGGCGCCGTCCGGTTCCACATGGAGGCTGCTGTACAAAAGCTGCATCTCCCGCGCAGCCGAGAGCTGCACAAGGCCCTCGGCCGGAGCTTCGGCAAGGGTCAGGTAGTCGGCGGCTTCCTCGGCGTAAATGCGTCGGGCCGGGGCACGGAACCCTGCGTAGAGGGCGGGCAGACGGAACACGCCCGCCTGATCAAGCCCGCGCTGCAGCAGCAGGTAAAATTCGGTCAGCGGATGGTTCGGGTCCGGCTGCGGCATCCCGAAATCCGGTCGGGAAAGATGTCCTCCGCCCATTCATGATCCCTCCTTTGGCAGAGCGTGTCCCCCTTAGTATAGGGAATTTGTAACGGATTTTCAACTGTAATTGCAACATCGGAACGCTAAGGAAAATTTTCCCGGACAAAACCTTCTGGTCACGCTTGGAGTATCGGCAAAGTTTACGCAAAACAAAAAAGCCCGATCGTTCGGAAACGACCGGGCTCTGTTTTCATAGGCAGATGCTGCTGTTATTTCTGATAGCCGAGGGTAGCCGCCATAACAGCCTTGATGGTGTGCATCCGGTTCTCGGCCTCATCAAAGACGATGCTCTGGGGGCCTTCAAACACTTCGTCGGTCACTTCCATGGCGTCGCGGCCAAAGCGCTCGCCCATCTCCTTGCCCACAGTGGTCTTGTGGTCGTGGAAAGCGGGCAGGCAGTGCATAAAGACTGCATGGGGACCGGCGATCTCCATCAGCTGCTGGTTGATCTGGTAGGCGGACAGATCCTGGATGCGCTCTGCCCACACTTCCACAGGCTCGCCCATGGACACCCAGACGTCGGTGTAAAGGACATCGGCACCCTTGGCGGCTTTGACGGGGTCTTCCTCAAAGGTCAGGGTAGCACCGGTCTCGGCGGCAATGGCCTGGCACTGGGCCACAAGGGCGGCGTCCGGCTGGTACTTTTTGGGGGCGCAGGCGGTGAAGTTCAGGCCCATCTTGGCACAGCCCACCATCAGGCTGTTGCCCATGTTGTAGCGGGCGTCGCCAAAGTAAACAAAGTTGATGCCCTTCAGGCGGCCGAAATGCTCCCGGATGGTGAGGAAGTCGGCAAGGATCTGGGTGGGGTGGAACTCGTTGGTCAGGCCGTTCCACACCGGAACACCGGCATAGCGGGCCAGATCTTCCACGATCTCCTGCCCGTAGCCGCGGTACTCGATGCCGTCAAACATCCGGCCCAGCACCCGGGCGGTGTCGGCAATGGATTCCTTTTTGCCGATCTGGCTGCCCGACGGATCCAGATAGGTCACTTCCATGCCCAGATCGTGGGCGGCCACCTCAAAGCTGCAGCGGGTGCGGGTGGAGGTCTTTTCAAAGATCAGGGCGATGTTTTTGCCTGCCAGCTGGTCGTTGTGGCGGATGCCGACCTTTTTCTTAGCCTTCAGGTCAGCGGCCAGATCAAGCAGCTCCTCGATCTCGGCAGGGGTGTAGTCCAGAAGCTTCAGAAAGCTGCGGTTTTTCAAACTCATTGTATATTTCCCTCTCTATTCACAAAAATATGAATGTTTATTCAATAACGCGTCTCTATTATATAACGGATGTGTGGTGTTTGCAAGAGGTGGGCTGGGAGTTTCTCAGAGATCAAGCTCCGCTTTCCGTCCGCTGGGGGTGTAGGCTGTCAGGCGGACGCCGGATTTCTTGAACATGAAGCGGGCGGCCACGCTGGAATCCGAATCGTGGTATTTGTCGCCATAGTAGACCACCTCCGAGATGCCGGACTGGATGATGGCCTTGGCACATTCATTGCAGGGGAACAGGGTCACATAGACCCGGGCACCTTTCAGGTTGTTATGGGCGCTGTTCAGGATGGCGTTCAGCTCCGCATGGCAGACGTACATATATTTGGTGTCCAGCGGGGAACCCTCACGCTCCCAGGGCATGGCATCGTCGTCGCAGCCAATGGGCATGCCGTTGTACCCCAGCGAGAGGATCTTGTTTTCCGGGCTGACGATGCAGGCACCCACCTGACTGTTGGGGTCTTTGGAGCGCATGGCGGTGAGCAGGGCAATGCCCATAAAATATTCATCCCAGTTGATGTAATCGGTGCGTTTCATGAAATGCTCTCCTTTGTGCAGTAACATAGAAATTGGAAATGATATAAAATTTAATTGTCGAAAATAAGCTTACTTTGTAAAAATTCTTTACTGCCGTCATAACGTGGAAATTCTATGTTTTCCCAGTTGTTTGAAGTTCCGGCATAATGAACTTTTTCTAAAGCGAAGCAACCTGAAAATGGAACCACACCCACAGACTCCAGACTTTTGGGCAAATAAATTTCTTGTAGATTTTCACAAAAATGAAAGGCACCACTTCCAATAATAGCAACTTTAGATGGAAGAACAAACTTCTTTAATGAAAGACAGGTGCTAAAAGCATGTTCTCCAATTTTATAGACTTCAGAGGGTAATTTGATTTCAGCTAAACTTTTACAGTAGATAAAGGCATAATCCGGTATTATAGTAAGATTGCGCGGCAGGGTTACCTTTTTTAAGCCGGAGCAACCCCAAAGAATGCCATGAGGAAGTTCAGTGAGGGTGTCAGGAAACACGACCTCAGTTATTAAAGTCTTATCTCGAAAAATAGACGCATGGTCAGAGATAGAAGTTATCGTTTGCCCACCGATAGTGCTTGGGATGACAATTTTTCCGCTTAAAGGTTCTCCGGAGGTAGAAGTAAGTCCTAATAGTTGCCCATCAACGACATAAAAACATAAGCCATCTTGAAAGTAAAAATGGGGGATAGATGGTATTTTGTCAGAGTCTACTGAACTTCCGGAAGATCCGGAAGAAGATTCATTGGAAGAACTCGACCCATTTGATGGAACGGAAGGCGGAGCGCTGCAAGAAGCCAGAAGACCAAATACCAACAGCAAAGAGGCCAACTGAATAGCTAGTTTTGATTTCATGAAATCCTTCCTTTCGGTCATGGTAGAGAAATAATATAGGGACTAAGCACATAATAGCATATACTCTAACGTTTTACAATTGAAAATCTTTCTGGCTGGTCAAAATGCACAAAAGCAGTGCGGGAAGTTTGGCAGACAAAAGAAAGAAAATTTCGAGCAATCTATTTGAAAAACGTTTGGAGTGTGGTATTATCTTTGTAAAATATGCCACAAAAACGGAGAGAAAGCTCCGTGCGGCGGAAATGAGGGAAAAACCGATATGAAATACGCAAGCAACAACATCCGTAATATCTTGATTGCAGGCCATGCCGGCAGCGGCAAAACAACGCTGACCGAAGCACTGGTCTATTTTTCGGGCGCAGCAGAGCGTATGGGCCGTGTGGAAGACGGCACCACGATTTCGGACTTTGACCCTGAGGAAGCAAAGCGCAAGGCCAGCCTGTCGGCTTCCGTGGTTCCTGTGGAGTACGATGGCATCAAGTACAACCTGATCGACGCACCGGGCCTGTTTGATTTTGAGGCCGGTGAGTACGAGGGCATCCGCGCAGCAGAGAGCGTGCTGGTGGTGGTGTCCGGCCGCAGCGGCGTGACCGTTGGCGCAGAAAAGGCCTTCCAGCTGGCCCGCAAGAACGGCAAGGCCACCATGGTCTTTATCTCCAAGTGCGATCTGGAGAACGCCAACTACTTCAAGATCCTGGAGGATATGAAGATCAAGTTCGGCTCCACCGTCTGCCCCTGTGTTGTGCCCGCCAAGCTGGACGACGGCACCCCGGTGTACATCAACCTGTTCAGCCAGAAGGCCTTCAAGTATGAGGGCGGCAAGCAGATCCAGGTGGATCTGCCCGATATCGGCCACCGCTTCCAGGGCCTGATCGAGGCCATGAGCGAGGCCATTGCCGAGACCGACGATGAGCTGATGGAAAAATTCTTCGGCGGCGAACCCTTTACTACGGAGGAGATCGTTGAGGGCATGCGCAAGGGCGTCAAGGACGGCCTGATCACCCCCGTGTTCTGCGGCAGCGCTGTCAACCAGCAGGCACTGGATATGCTGCTGTTCAATATGCACAAGCTGCTGCCCAGCCCCCAGCATGATGCCGCTATCCTGGCAGAGGATGCCAAGGGTGAGCCTGTGGAGCTGCACTGCACCGAGGATGAGCCCACCGCAGCCTATGTCTTTAAGACCGTGGCCGACCCGTTTGTGGGCAAGCTGAGCTACCTGCGCGTCATCAGCGGCAAGGTCACGGCCGGTGAGCCCCTGACCAACGCCCGCACCGGTGAGGTGGAGAAGATCAGCAAGCCGCTGACCGTCATCGGCAAAAAGCAGATCGATGCAGACGGCATCGGTGCCGGTGATATCGGCGCCGTGGCAAAGCTGGTGAGCGCCAAGACCGGCGATACCCTGTGCGATGCTTCCCGCGTGGTCAAGATGCCTGCACCCAGCTTCCCGCTGCCCAGCCTGTTCATGGCCGTTACCGTGACCAAGAAGGGCGACGAGGGCAAGATCAGCAGTGCGCTGGCCCGCCTGATGGAAGAAGATCCCACCCTGAGTTATGTCAACAATGCAGAGACCCACCAGCAGATCATCGGCGGTCTGGGCGAACAGCATCTGGACGTTGTCAAGGCCAAGCTGAAGAATAAGTTTGGCGTGGAGATCGGCCTGGAAGCTCCCCGCATCGCCTACCGCGAGTCCATCCGCAAGGCCTGCCAGAAGCAGGGCCGCCATAAGAAGCAGACCGGCGGCCACGGCCAGTTCGGTGATGTCGTCATCAACTTTGAGCCCTGCGACAGCGAGCAGGTGGTGTTTGAGGAAAAGGTGTTCGGCGGCAGCGTGCCCAAGAACTTCTTCCCCGCCGTGGAAAAGGGCGTCCGCCTTGCTGCCGAAAAGGGCGTGCTGGCCGGTTACCCTGTGGTGGGCCTGAAAGCCACCCTGCTGGACGGCAGCTACCACCCCGTGGACAGCTCTGAAATGGCCTTTATCATGGCCGCAAAGCTGGCTTACAAGGCCGCCATGCCCGAGGCCGGCCCTGTCATCCTGGAGCCCATCCACACCCTGAAGGCGCATGTCCCCAACGACAACACCGGCGACATCATGGGCGATGTGACCAAGCGCCGCGGCCGTGTTCTGGGCATGGAGCCGGACGAGGACGGCCTGCAGACCATCATTGCCGAGGTTCCTCTGGCTGAGCTGTCCAACTTTACCACCTTCATCCGTCAGACTACCCAGGGCCGCGGTTGGTTCACCACCGAGTTTGCCCGCTACGAGATCCTGCCCGAGATGCTGGTGCCCGCTGTGGTCGAACAGGCCAAGAAGCTGGGCAACCTGGATGAGAGCGCAGACGACTAAGACCGGACGCATCTGCTCCTCCGATGGGGGAGCCTGAAAAGCACAGATCGACATTTCCGAAGCCCTGCTGGCAATTCCCTCTGCTGGCGGGGCTTTTTTGTGGGCTTTATCTCCCGCAGAACAGTTGTTTTTGTTGACAAGCCCCCGGCTTGCGATTATAATGGAACAGTCAAAATAGCACTCGTGCGCGGCTTTGCGGCCGCGCCAATTCAATAGACAAGGAGAGAATCCCAAATGGCACAAGAGATCAAGATGTCCGCTGCCGGCCTGAAGGCTGTGCAGGAGGAACTGGAATACCTGAAGACGGTCCGCCGTAAGGAGCTGGCCGAGGAGATCAAGGAAGCCCGCAGCCACGGCGACCTGTCCGAGAACAGCGAGTACGATGAGGCCAAGAACACTCAGGGTCTGGTGGAGAACCGGATCACAGAGCTGGAGCAGATGGTCAAGAACGCTGTCGTCATCGACGAGAGCGAGCTGAGCGTGGACAGCGTTTCCGTTGGTACCCACGTTTCCATCAAGATGACCGGTGAGGACGAGGCTGAGGAGTACGACATCGTGGGCCGTACCGAGGCAGACCCCATCAACGGCAAGATCAGCGACGAGAGCCCCGTGGGCCATGCGCTGCTGGGCAAGGCTGTGGGCGAGAAGGCTGAAGTGCTGCTGCCCTCCGGCCATACCGTTGAGTACGAAGTGCTGGCCATCACGCACTCTGCAAACTGAGTGCAAACCGGAGGAAACCATGGAAGAACAAAAGAGAAACCCCGCACAGGGCCTTTCCGAGAGTGAGCAGGTGCAGGTGCGCCGCCAGAAGCTGGCCGACCTGCAGGCCGCTGGCAAGGACCCCTTTACCCTGACCAAGTTCCCGCAGGATGCCTATTCGGCTGACCTGAAGGAAGAATTCAAGGACCTGCCCAACGAGACCGACAGCGGCAAGCAGGTCGCTCTGGCCGGCCGTATGATGTCCAAGCGCGTGATGGGCAAGGCAAGCTTTGCCCACCTGCGCGACGATAAGGGCGACATCCAGCTGTATGTCCGCCGTGACGAGCTGGGCGAGGAGTCCTACGCTGCGTTCAAGAAGCTGGACGTGGGCGATATCATCGGCGTCAAGGGCGAGGTGTTCCGCACCAAGACCGGTGAGCTGAGTGTCCGCGCCACTGAGCTGACCCTGCTGGCCAAGAGCCTGCGCCCCCTGCCTGAAAAGTTCCATGGCCTGACCGATACCGAGACCCGTTATCGTCAGCGCTATGTGGACCTGATCGCCAACCCCGAGGTGAAGGATACCTTTGTCAAGCGCAGCCAGATCCTGAAGGAGATCCGCGCTTATCTGGACGAGAAGGGCTTCCTGGAGGTGGATACCCCCATCCTGACCCCCTTCGAGATCGGCGCCTCTGCCCGTCCCTTCTACACCCACCACAACACCCTGAACATGGACATGGTGCTGCGCATTGAGACGGAGCTGTACCTGAAGCGCCTGATCGTGGGCGGCATGGATCGTGTGTACGAAGTGGGCCGCATCTTCCGCAACGAGGGCATGGACCCCAAGCATAACCCCGAGTTCACCACCATTGAGCTGTATCAGGCTTTCACGGATTTCCACGGCATGATGGATCTGGTGGAGGAGCTGTACAAGCGCCTGGCACAGAAGATCTGCGGCAGCATGGTCATCCCCTATCAGGGCAAGCAGATCGACATGGGCCACTGGGAGCGCCTGACCATGATCGAGGCCGTGAAGAAGTATTCCGGTGTTGATTTCAACGACTGGAAGACCGACGAGGATGCCATTGCCGCTGCAAAGGAGCATCACGTCGAGCTGCCCGAGGTGCCCACCAAGGGTGCTATCCTGGCAGAGTTTTTCGATGCCTTTGTGGAAGATAAGCTGATCCAGCCGACCTTCATCTACGACTACCCCGTGGAGATCAGCCCGCTGGCCAAGCGTAAGCCCGATGATCCCGCCTTCACGGAGCGCTTTGAGTATTTCATCGACTGCACCGAGTATGGCAACGCCTTCAGCGAGCTGAACGATCCCATCGACCAGAAGGGCCGCTTTGAGCGTCAGGTCGCCGAGCGCAAGGCCATTGAGCCCGACTGCAAGGCTCAGGTCGACTACGATTATGTCAACGCTCTGGAGTACGGTCTGCCCCCCACGGGCGGCCTGGGCTTCGGCGTCGACCGTCTGGTCATGCTGCTGACCGACAGCGCCTCCATCCGCGACGTTCTGCTGTTCCCGACGATGAAGCCGATTGAGCAGTAATAGATCCCCAAACTGTTTTATAAAATAAGGCCTCCAAGTATGGTATAATAAACCATGTTTGGAGGTTTTATAATACTCGGATGTGAAGGGGGGGCTTCCTTGATGAACACAAAAGCCATGGGTTCTACGACACCGATTCTTGCTCCGGCTGTGAACGAGATACGTTCGTTGCTGGAAGTATCCCGAAAAAATGTGGCGCAGCAGGTCAATCAGGAACTGCTGTCGACCTATTGGAAAATTGGTGAAGTCATTGTTCGCTGTGAACAGAATGACAGTATCCGTGCTGCATACGGCGAAAAGACCCTGCTGCAGCTTTCAAAGGCTTTGACAAAAGAACTTGGCAAAGGTTTCTCACGCTCAAATGTTTACAATATGCGGCAGTTTTATCTCAGCTATCCAATTTTCCAGTCAGTGACTGGAAAATTGAGCTGGACGCATTATTGCGAGCTATTGTCCATTTCTGACAGGGAGAAACGCAGTTTCTATGAAAAAGAAGCCGTTAATTCTGGCTGGTCTGTCCGAGAGATGAAACGGCAGATTGATAGCTCCCTGTTTGAACGGTTGCTCTTGTCTCGCGGTGATGCAAACAGGGAACAAGTCTTAGCACTGGCGGAAAAGGGTGTGGACTATACCAAGCCGGAGGACATCATCAAAGACCCGTATGTGTTCGAGTTTTTGGGGTTGCCGGAAGAAAAGCCGTTTCTCGAAAGCGATTTGGAAGCGGCACTGGTGCGACAGATTGAGGATTTCTTACTGGAACTTGGCCGAGGATTCATGTTTGTCGGCACACAGCAGCGGGTCACAGTGAACAACACGCACTAC
>CAVDVT010000025.1:0-10939 GCA_963612415.1 bacterium
CTTCTGGGTGGTGTGCTGGCTGAGCAGGCTGTCGATCTCCGACTGCACGTCTTCTTCGGTGGGCTCAAGGTCAGAGCGCTTGAGCGGAATGGCGGCATAGTCCTCGGGCAGGGTCACATAGTCCAGCGCCTTCACGCCGTCCCAGTAGCCGTTCTCGTCCAGACCGTCGCTGTATGCAAAGTTCTGGTAGTCGTAATCCGCAGCGCTGCCATAGGGCGAGACCACTGCACTGGATGCAGAAGATTCTGCGGATTTGGAGCAGCCCGCTGCTCCCAGCGCCAGCGCACCGGCGCACAGAAGGCAGAGCGCCTTCGTCATGAGCTTTTTCAAAAAATTTCCCTCCTGTTGGAAACCCGGCACACCGCCGGGGCTGATCTCAGTTTGGATGATACAGGTCTTATTATAAAGGTTAAAAATGAAAAAGAAAAGAATTTTGCAGAAATTCCACATTCTCCGCCCTGAGTTTGTCGGACTTTTGCCCCAAACCTCCCCTAAAAAGCCTGTTTTCCGGTGGAAATGGCAAAAAACTTTTGTTATTATAATAGATACCGTACTTTTTTCAGATACAGGAGGATCTCCCATGGATTACAATAAAGCAGCTCTTGAAATGCACGAGAGCCACCACGGCAAGGTGGGCATCACCAGCAAGGTCGCGGTCAAGACCCGCGACGACCTGTCCACCGCCTACACCCCCGGCGTGGCCGAGCCCTGCCGGAAGATCAAGGAAAACCCCGATGATGTTTACAAGTACACCTTCAAGGGCAACATGGTGGCCGTTGTTTCCAACGGCACGGCCGTGCTGGGTCTGGGCGACATCGGCCCGGCTGCCGGTCTGCCCGTGATGGAGGGCAAGGCCGTGCTGTTCAAGGAGTTTGGCGGCGTGGACGCCTTCCCCATCTGCATCGATGCCCACGACGCAGCCAGCGTCATTGCAGCCTGCAAGGCCATTGCCCCCACCTTTGGCGGCATCAATCTGGAGGACATCAAGAGCCCCGAGTGCTTTGAGATCGAAGAAACGCTGGAGCGGGAGCTGGACATCCCCGTGTTCCATGACGACCAGCACGGCACCGCCATCGTGGTCACCGCTGCCCTCATCAACGCCCTGCGTGTGGTGGGCAAAAAGATGGAGGATGTCCACATCGTCCTGAACGGCCCCGGCGCCGCCGGCACCGCCATCATCAAGATGCTGATGACCGCCGGTGCAAAGGACATCATCGCCGTGGATCAGTTCGGCACCCTGTACAAGGGCTGCAACAGTGCCGAGGCCCACAAGAACTGGCTGGGTGAAGTGACCAACCCCCGCCAGATCAAGGGCGGCCTGAAGGAGGCCATTGCAGGCGCCGATGTCTTTATCGGTGTGTCCAAGCCCGGCATCCTGACCACCGAACTGTGCAGGACCATGAACAAGGACGCCATTGTTTTTGCCATGGCCAACCCCACCCCGGAGATCATGCCCGACGAAGCCAAGGCAGGCGGTGTCCGCGTGATGGCCACCGGCCGCAGCGACTTCCCCAATCAGGTCAACAATGTGCTGTGCTTCCCCGGCCTGTTCAAAGGTGCCCTGAGCGTCCGCGCCCGGGACATCAACAACGAGATGAAGCTGGCCGCCGCTTATGCCATCGCCGACCTCATCACCGATGCAGACCGCAGCGAGGAGAACATCATTCCCGGTGCATTTGACCCCCGCGTGGCAGAGGCTGTGGCCGCTGCCGTGGCAAAGGCTGCCCGTGAGACCGGCGTGGCCCGCCTGTAAGCGGAGGAAGCCGCAATGAGAACGATCGCCGCACAAGAGATCACCGATACCGTTGCACGGCTCTGCATCGAAGCCAACACCCACCTGCCCCGGGATGTGCAGCAGGCTCTGGACAAGGCCCGGCAGGAGGAGCCCTGGCCGCTGGCCAGAAACACCCTGGACCTGCTGTGGTCGAATCTGGGTGCCGCGCAGGAAAAAGACCTGCCCATCTGCCAGGACACCGGCATGGCCTGCGTGTTCGTGGAGCTTGGCACCGATGTCCACATTGACGGCAGCTTTGAAGCCGCCATCCACGAAGGCGTCCGCCGGGGCTACACCGACGGCTACCTGCGCAAGAGCATCGTGGCCGACCCGCTGCGCCGGGGCAACACCGGCGACAACACCCCTGCTGCCATCACCGTGCATTTGGTGGACGGCGAAGGCTGCACCATCACCGTGGCGCCCAAGGGCTTTGGCAGCGAGAACATGAGCCGCATTGCCATGCTCAAGCCCGCCGACGGTGTGGAGGGCTTCAAGAATTTTGTGGTGGAAACTGTGAAGCTGGCCGGCTCCAACCCCTGCCCGCCCATTGTGCTGGGCGTAGGCGTGGGCGGCAGCTTTGACAAGGTGGCCTACCTTGCCAAAAAGGCCCTGCTCCGCCCGCTGGATGTTCCAAACCCCGACCCCTACTATGCCGCACTGGAACAGGAACTGCTGACTGCCATCAACGAGCTGGGCATCGGGCCTCAGGGCTTTGGCGGCCAGACCACCTGTCTGGGCCTTGCCATTGAACAGATGCCCACCCATGTGGCCGGTCTGCCCGTGGCAGTGAACGTTTCCTGCCATGTGACCCGCCGCGCTTCGGCCCGGCTGTAAGGAGGGGAACGCAATGGAATACAAACTGACCACCCCCTGCTCTGCGCAGGATCTGGCCCCGCTCCGTGCGGGGGACACCGTGCTGCTTTCCGGTGTGGTGTACACCGCCCGCGATCAGGCCCACAAACGGATGATCGAAGCTTTGGACAAGGGGGAGGCTCTCCCCTTTGATCTGGAGGGCAGTGCCATTTATTATGTAGGCCCCACCCCGGAACGCCCGGGCGAAGTCATCGGCTCCGCCGGGCCCACCACCAGCGGCCGGATGGACGCCATGAGCCCCCGCCTGCTGGACCTGGGCAACAAGATCATGATCGGCAAAGGCAAGCGGGATGCCGCCGTCAAGGAAGCCGTGGTACGCAACGGGGCTGTTTATCTGGCTGCGCTGGGCGGAGCCGGTGCCCTGATGGCCAAAAGCGTCCAGACGTTGGAAGTAATCGCGTGGCCTGACCTTGGCTGCGAGGCCGTCCGCCGCCTGACCGTGAAGGACATGCCCCTGACCGTGATCCTGGATGCCCACGGCGGAGATCTTTATCTGCAGGGGCCGGAGGCTTATAAATCCACAAAAATGGGGTAACGCTTTGGTTTGATTTGACAAACTTTCCGGGATTGCTTGCATCCCCCGGGAGAATGTGGTATCCTATAACAAACCGAACCGACGTGCGTTTTCTGCCCCGGGCCGGAAATCAAGAAGGCAGGAGGCCGATACACCATGCAGATCCACCAATCCGCAGAAGATTATCTTGAAACGATCCTGATGCTCAACCAGAGGATGGGCCGCGTGCGCTCCATCGATGTGGTCAACGAGCTGGGCTATACCAAGGCAAGCGTGAGCATTGCCATGAAAAAGCTGCGGGAGAACGGCTATATCGCGGTGGACGGCGAGGGCAACCTGACCCTGCTGGAACCGGGCCGCGAGATCGCCGAGCGCATTTACAGCCGCCACCGTCTGCTGACCCACTTCTTTGTGCAGCTGGGCGTGGACAAGGACATTGCCGCCGAGGATGCCTGCAAGGCAGAACATATCCTCAGTGAGCAGACGCTGGAAAAGATCCGCGAATATGCGCTGCTCCACGACGCTCAGGACAGCCTGAACGATCAGTAACCAAAAAACAGACGACCCTCTCAGCCCGAGCCGATGGCTTTGGCTGAGAGGGTCGTTCTTTTTAATAGCTGTCCAATCCCAGGCTGACGTCCAGCGCCTGGTTGACCCGGCGCTGATCTTCCGGCGTGATCTGCCCGGCCCGCTCCCGCAGGCGGTGTTTGTCCAGAGTGCGGATCTGCTCCAGCAGCACCACACTGTCCTTGGCAAGGCCGGTGTCCGCCGCCCGGATGTTGATATGGGTGGGCAGGCGGGCCTTGTCCAGCCGGGATGTAATGGCCGCAGCGATCACCGTTGGGCTGTGCCGGTTGCCGATCTCATTCTGGACGATCAGCACCGGACGGATGCCTCCCTGTTCTGATCCCACCACCGGCGAAAGATCGGCGTAGAAAACTTCTCCTCTGTGTACCTCCATGGAATCTTCCCTCCCTGATCTTGGAGGATGTGCCCGCTATGTGGTGCTTTCCGGCACATCCCCGGTTTCTGCCCTTAGTATGGGCCGGCCGGGGCGGCGGTATGCACGCGCGGGAGCTATTCCATTCTATGCGGGGGAGCGGTTCAGGTTTCCAGAATGCAGAACGCCTGGGCCATTCCGGCGTCGTGGCTCAGGGAGAGATGTGCTTTCAGGCCGCGCTCCGCCACCCACGCTGCCGTTTTGCCGGAAAAACGGTACTCCGGTGCGCCGGACGGCAGCCGGACGGCCTCGATCTCACACAGGGAAAACGGCTCCCGCAGGCCGGTGCGGGCCGCCTTGAGAAAAGCCTCTTTTGCTGCAAAATCAGCCGCCGCACTGGCGATGCAGTGCGTTCTGCTGCGTGCCGGCTGCAGCTGGGCCTGCGGCAGCGGAAGGCCAAGGGCAGCCTGCTCTGCCGGGCCGAACACCCGCCGCACAAAGGCGGCGCCGTGGGGGCCGGTCAGGCTTTTTTCCATCCGTGCGATCCCGCACAGATCACAGCCGATGCCATAGATCATCTCAAACCCTCCCGGGCGTGGAAAACGCCCCGTTCTTTTTACTCAAAATATCAGATTTTTTTGGGCAAAGTGTGCAAAATCCAGTCCAGAATCTTGAAGTCTTGGCCCATTTCGTGTACAATGAATTGTAGTTTCAACGACCTCCCCCAACATTGCGCGGGAGGGATACCAAAGGGGGTGCATTGCGTGGGCGACGCGACTGCTATTTTTTCGATCCACGACAAAAAGGACTACGAAATTCATGAGATCGTACAGCAGGTGTACGACGCATTGAAGGAAAAAGGCTATAATCCGGTCAACCAGCTGGTGGGCTATATCCTGTCCGAAGATCCCACTTATATTACCACATACAAAGGGGCCCGCGCCCTCATCCGTAAAGTTGACCGTGACGATCTGCTGCAGGCCATGCTCCGCAGCTATCTGAACGTCTGATCTGCCTTTTCACGGCCCGCTGTCTTGTACAAGATGGCGGGTCTTTTTTGTTAGTGCCTCTGCCCTCTCCGTCATTGCTGCGCAATGCCACCTCTCCCAAAGGGAGAGGCAACGCATATCCCAGATCCACAGCAGCTTTGCGAAAGCTTTTGTGAAGACAGGGCCGCAATTGGCTCCCCCTTTGGGGGAGCTGGCACGACGTCAGTCGTGACTGAGAGGGCTATACAAGATCCCCGCTTTTTTCAGTGCATCTTCGATCCGCCGGAACGTTGCCTCATCCGGGCAGCGGAGAGTGTGCAGGTGGACACCGCCGGTCATGCGGCTCAGCAGGCACTCCGGGGTATTGGCGGCCTGAGTGATAAAGGTGTCCACATCGTACCGGCTGGAAAGATTCAGGTTGCCGCGCAGTTCCCCGTAAAGCGGGTTTTCCACCGCCACATCCACCACGGTGCCGCCCTGGTCTACCACGGTATACAGCTCGGTGCGCATCTCCTCGGCGGTCTTATGGACGCAGGCAAGGATGCCGGTATAGCCGCCCTGTTCCGGGTGGAACTGGTACCCGCGGGGCGTGGCTTCGATCTGTGCCCCGCCGGCCCGCAGCAGGGCTACATCCCCCACCACGATCTGACGGCTGACCCCAAGCTGGGCAGCCAGCACGCTGGCACTGATCGGGCCGTTGGCCCCGTGCAACCGTTCCAGTATCTTTTCCCTGCGCTGTGCGGCATTCATCTGAAACCTGCCTCCTCCGGTTTTGATCTTACCTATTATAATAGTTCAAGACAGCTGTCCTGTCAATCCAGCCGGAGGACGGTGGCGTAATTGGAGGGCAGCTGCACCTTCATCTTTCCCCACTCGATGCTGGTCATCACCGGCTCTGCGCCCACGGTGTCAGCCAGCAGGTCGGTGGCAGCCGAGGCTTCCACCGGCAGCTGGAACTCCATCTGGGCGGGGGTGTCGCCGTTGTTGAACACGGCCACCACAGCCTTGCCGTCCAGCACCCGGGCAAAGGCGTAGCACTGGGTGGTCAGGTGCAGCTCCTTCACTTCGCCCCAGCTCAGTTCCGGGCATTCTGCCTTGAGTTTACCCAGCGCAGCGTACACGCTGGTCACTGGGTTGGCGGTCAGGTCTTCTTTGAAATCGTCCAGCTCCAGGCAGGGACGCAGGGGCCAGTCGCTGCCCCACTCTTTTTTGCCCTCGATGCCAAATTCCGAGCCATAATAGATGGACGGAATGCCCCAAAGTGTGTATACTAAGATTGCAATATGCCGGATGTGGGCCCGGTTCCGCAGCTTGTTGGGCAGACGCTCCACATCGTGGTTGTCCGAGAAGGTGTAGAGCCGGGTATCGTGGCACAGGCCCTGCAGCCGCCGCATGGTATGGGCGATCTCGAAATAGTTGTGATCGTTGTGGCCGCTCCACAGGCCCTTGTGCAGCTCGTAGTTGGTGACGGAGTGCAGCATCTCGGGGTTGGCCCAGCGGCTGTAATCGCCATGGATCACCTCACCCATCAGCCAGAACTCCGGCTTGACCTCATTGGCAAGACGGCGCAGACCCTTCATGAACTCAAAGTCCAGCACGTCCGCCGCATCCAGACGGATGCCGTCAATGTCAAATTCATCCACCCAAAAACGGATGGTCTCGTAATGGTAGTTCTGCACCTCGGGGTTGCGCTGGTTCAGCTTGACCAGCAAGTTGAAGCCGCCCCAGTTGCCGTAGGAAAAGCCATCGTTGTACTCGTTATTGCCCCAGAAGTTCACATCGCAGAACCAGTCCTTGTAGCGGGCGTTCTCGCGGTTGGCCTGCAGATCCTTGAAGGCAAAGAAATCGCGGCCCACATGGTTGAACACGCCGTCCACAATGACCTTCTGGCCCCGGGCGTGGCAGTTGGCCACAAATTCCCTGAACTCCTCGTTGGTGCCCAGCCGGCGGTCCACCTGCCGGTAATCAATGGTATCATAGCCATGGGAACCGCTCTCAAACAGCGGGCCGATATAGATGGCCGTGCAGCCCAGATCGTCATACGCGTGCTTTGCCCAGGCGTTCAGCTTTGCAAAAGCCCCCGGGGTGGGCTGACCATCGTTCTCGTGGGCGCAGCCGCACAGGCCCAGCGGATAAATGTGATAAAATACAGCGTTGTCATACCATGCCATCTTCGTTTCTCTCCCATAGATCAATTTCCGCCGCCCCATGGGCGGCAGGTTTAGTATAACACAAACTCTGCCAATTGTGTGGAACTTTGACAAATCTTCTACATAGTTTCCCTTAAAATCGGCAGGAGTGACGATTTACGCTTTGGAATCTTGTTGGATATTACTATATAAAAGGAGAATTTCCATGAACTTTCCGTCCATCGACCGCTCGTTCTTTGCGGGCGAATGCTTTGATGCCTATCATGTGCTGGGCGCACACCCCTGCCGGGGCGACTTTGGGCAGGAGGGCTGGCGCTTTGCTGTCTGGGCACCCGGTGCCACAGCTGTGGAGATCTGCGGCGGCTTTGACGGCTGGGGCCCCGGCGTTCCCATGCAGAAAGCCGAGACCGGTGTGTGGAGCGGTTTTGTTGCCGGCCTTGCGGAGGGCGAGCTGTACAAATACCGCATCCATGGTGCCGACGGCAGTGTGGTGATGCGGGCCGACCCCTATGCCTTTGCCACGGAGCTGCGCCCCGGCACAGCCAGCATCCTGACCAAGCTCGACTTCGCCTTTGACGACGACAGCTGGATGCAGCGCCGGGACAAGTGCCGCAACCTGCCCCTGAACATCTACGAACTCCACGCCGGAAGCTGGAAGCACAAGCCCAACGCCGTGCAGGCCGACGGATCAGATGGCTGGTACAACTACCGTGAGCTGGCCCGGGAACTGATCCCCTGGCTGCTGGACCACCGGTTCACCCACGTGGAACTGCTGCCGCTGGCCGAGCATCCCTTTGACGGCAGCTGGGGCTACCAGACCACCGGCTACTTCTCCGTGACCAGCCGCTACGGCTCTCCGGCCGATTTTGCCGCCTTTGTCAACGCCTGCCACCGGATGGGCATTGGCGTCATCATGGATTTCGTGCCCGTCCACTTTGCAGCCAACGGCGACGCCCTGGCCAACTTTGACGGCACCCATCTGTACGAATACGACAGCGACGTGGGCCACAGCGAGTGGGGCACCTGCAATTTCAACTACTACCGCCGGGAGGTGTGCAGCTTCCTGAACAGTGCAGCCGCCCTCTGGATGGATGTCTACCACTGCGACGGCATCCGGATGGACGCCATCTCCCGGGCGCTCTACTGGCAGGGCGACCCCAACCGGGGTGTGAACGAGGGTGCCGTGACCTTCCTGCGCAACCTCAACCACGGCCTGAACGAGCGCTGGCCCACCGGCATCTACACCGCCGAGGACTCCACCAACTTCCTCAAGGTCACGGCTCCCACCCGGTACGAGGGCATCGGCTTTGACTACAAGTGGGACATGGGCTGGATGCACGACACCCTGGACTACTTTGCCACTCCCTTTGGCGAGCGGCCCAACGCCTATGGCAAGATCGTGTTCAGCATGCACTACTTCTACAACGAGCTGTACCTGCTGGCCCTCAGCCACGATGAAGTGGTCCACGGCAAAAAGACCATCATCGACAAGCTGTGGGGCACTTACGAAGAAAAGTGTGCCCAGCTGCGCACCCTGTACTTTTACATGTACACCCACCCGGGCAAAAAACTGAACTTTATGGGCAACGAACTGGCCCATTTCCGGGAGTGGGACGAAAAGAAGGAGCTGGACTGGCCCCTGCTCAAATACCCCTTCCACGACAGCTTCCAGAAATACTTTGCCGAGCTGGGCCGCCTGTACGCCACCGAACCGGCCCTGTATGACGGGGAGTATAATCCGAACTGCTTTGAGTGGATCGCCTGTGAGAGCCGGGACGAGGGTGTGTACGCCTGGCTGCGCAAGGGAGCTGGCCAGACCATTCTGTGTGTGATGAACACCCAGAACACTGCCCACAAAAAGTTCCCGCTCTATTTCCAGTACCCCTGTGCAGCAGATGAACTGCTGAACACCGAAGCACCCTGCTGGAACGGGGCCGACAAGAGCCGCACCAAGAGTTTCCACACCACGGACGGCGGCGTTTACGGCCGGGATTACACCCTGAGCATTGACCTGCCCGCCATGGGCAGCCGGATGTTCCGCATCCACCCAGAGGCCCTGCACCCGGATGCCGCGCAGGCCTCGGCCCGCAAAGCAGCTGCTCAGAAGCGCAAGGCCGCAAAAGCAGATTCCAAAAAGTAATATTGCGCAAGAACTATCCCGTCTGATGAGATTCAGGCGGGATATTCTGCGTTCCGGGCCCATTGCCCTCTTGCCTGCCGCGCCCGGAACCATTATACTGTACTATGAAATATTGTCATTCTGCGAGGAGCAATCATATGCCTGTCACAAAAACAAAAGCCAGCCTTTCGCCCTGGGCGAAGGGCGGCATTGCACTGGGGGCCGGCCTGGCCGTTCTGGTGCTGGTCGGGGTGCTGTTTCCCACCGGGGCAGCCTTTTTTCCGCTGGTGAGCCTGTGGCTCAACTGTGCGCTGTTCTACGGCTGCCTGTGGGTGCTGCGCGTTTCCGGCGTGGAGCTGGACTTCTTCCACCGGGCCGTTCTGATCGCCTGCTGGGCCGGAATGGTGCTTTACTTTTACTGGGCACTGGGCCGGCGGGAGTTCATCTACGCCTGGGACTACGTGAACTACATCCAGAAACAGTTCGACACGGAGTCCGTTTTCCTGCTGGGGCCTGCCGCCGGGTTCTGGTATGTCCTCAGCACCTTTTCTGAGGACTACACCAACTTCATCACCCTGTTTACGGAGTTTCCCTTCTGTCTGACCGCCAAAACCGGCGACAGCTATGCCTTTGCACAGGTGTTCTGCATTCTGCCCAGCCTGATGCTGATGCTGGCGGGCCTGACCGTGAAGATCGGCCAGATGCTGAACGTCAAAAACCGGTTCTGGCACTTCCTCATCGGGTTTTCGTGGGTGCTGACCTATCCGTTCCTGCGGATGAGCGCCATGCTGGCCCAGCCCGACTGGTTCGGCCTGATCTTCGCCTTTGCCATCCTGCTGCTCACGTTGGATTTCCGGTTTGAAACGCTGGAACCGGGCCGCTTTGCACTGATCTTTCTGGCAACGGCCGGCATCATCCTGAGCCGCCGCTGGTACTTATATTTTGTGGTCGGCTATTACTTTTCCTACGCGCTGCTGCTGTTTGTCAGCAGCGGAAAGCTGGCAAAGCGGGGCGAGGGCGCCCTGGCCCTGCGCCGGGTGCGCAACCTGATCCTGTTTGGCCTCTGCGCCATGGCGGCCATGGTGGCCCTGCTCTGGCCCATGGTCAGCAAGATCCTTGCCTTTGACTACTCCGACCGCTATTCTTACTACAACGTCGGCGGCATGGCCACGGAGCTTTATTACCATGCCATGCGCACCGGCCTGCTGAACCTTGTGCTGATCCTGTTTGGCCTGTGGCTCTGCTTCCGGCGCAAAAAGTTCGGCCTGCCCGCGCTGGCGCTGTGCGAGCTGTTTGTCAGCCTGGTGCTGTTTACCCGGGTGCAGAACTCTGGCTCCCACCAGATGCTGCTCTATGTGCCCGCCTATGTCATCCTGTTCCTCTGCGGTGCAGCGGGCCTTGCCGAGAGCATTGAGCGCTTCAAGATCCCCAAGCTCTGCTTCTGGGCCTTTACGCTGATGTTTGCCGTGTCGGTGCGCTGCTCGCCCCTGACCGTGATGGCGCTGCCGGAGGTGGTCATCCACGCTTTCCACCCGGCAAGCCTTGCCGAGTATCAGCGGCTGGACGAGCTGACCTATAAC
>CAVDVT010000026.1:0-10864 GCA_963612415.1 bacterium
GCGCGCTTGAATGGGGTTCAAGAGGCCGTGAGTTCGATTCTCGCCACTCGGACCAAACAGAAATAATCCGAACTTGTTTCCGATAGGAGATGGGTTCGGATTATTTGTTTTCTTCGGAAGTTTGAACGCAGGTGTCCGTGGAAGATAAAATCTGAATCATAGATTGAACGATATAAGCCACAACATGATTTCAGGAGGACACGAACATGAAGTACGATGAAAGAGCTTACCGCTTTAATATGGACACCGGATGTGTGGAACTGCTGCTCCGGGATGGGAGAAAAATTTCCATTGACTGCACCGGGGTCGAGGATGCGCTGGATGTGACCATGGCGCAGAGGTCAGAACTAGACTACCTTATCTACAATGACCCGCTGGGCTATGCCGATTTGATTCTGAATGGCGACCCAGAGGAGTATTTGAAGAATGTGGCCGGGAGCCATGGGTTAGAGGATTGATTATTTAGAGATTAACTTGATATAAGGAACAAGCCCACCGGATAGGCTGCATATAAAATGCGGCTGACCGGTGGGCTTGTTTGCTGTTATTGACTCATGCTCGAATTTGAAATTCGAGA
The DNA here is from genome assembly GCA_963612415.1 of bacterium. Classification (GTDB taxonomy): domain Bacteria; phylum Bacillota; class Clostridia; order Oscillospirales; family Ruminococcaceae; genus Faecalibacterium. The sequence goes on from CAVDVT010000026.1 coordinate 578, forward strand.
ACAACTTTATCATATTTGTAGGTGGTAGGCGACATACACGAACAGATCACAGTGGTGATTTCCCGATTGAAAAGTTTGGGCGGGAAGATTTCAAGTGGGTTGGAATGCGTTTCACGCGGCTCCTGAATACAAAGATAATTTCCTTCTGCCAGCCGCTGTACCACACTGGAATCGTTCGGTAGCACTTCCAGAAACATCTCGGAGTGAGTACACTGTCCATTTTGATAAGTGGAGATGATGCCATGTGGAAAAGACGCCTGAAGTTTTTTCTCTTTGGCGAGATCAAACAATTCGCTCAGTTTCTTTTCGTAGACTTTGGCACTCATCTGCGCATCACAGGGAGTTGTGATGATGTATCGCTCAAAAATAAAACGTGAATAGTATCCTTCTCTTCCCAGAAAGGATTTCTGCGCATGGATATGCTGTAATGTACGGTCGATTGAATTCAAATTGGATTCAATCTTTTTTATTTTCTGAGTTGCCAGCTTCCGTCCATCGCGCAGCAGTCGCTCAAATTCCAGTTGGTCATCGGCATCCACATAGTTTTTCAAGTCTTTCAGTGGGATACCGAGGTCGATGCACAGAATGATTGTGTCAAGGATCATGATTTGCTCCAACGAATAATAGCGATACCCTGTTTCTGGGTTAATATAAGCAGGAATTAGGATACCGAGCTTTTCGTAATAGCGTAAGGACTGCACGTTGACATTCCGGATTTTGGCGACTTCGCCAATGGATAACAAGTTTTCCATATCGAACTCCAAGAATTCTCTCATAAAGACATAGAGTTGTTTTTGCTAATTATAGAAAAAGAATTGTAAATTGTCAATCTTGGCAAAAAGGAATGTGAAATAAGATTTGAAAAAAGTATTGACTCTATGATTATCATATAGTTTATAATACCTCCTGCGGCCCGAAAGGGCTGTAAACACAGGAGGTTCAAGTTGAATGAATTCAGAAGAAAAGAATCCGCTGGCTTCTGCACCAATCGGAAGCCTAATGCTGAAATATGCAATTCCAAGCGTGATTGCACTGGTCGTGAATGCACTGTATAACATCGTAGACCAGATTTTTATCGGGTGGGGTGTCGGCACATTGGGCAACAGTGCCACCAATGTGATTTTCCCCTTGAACATGGTCGTTACTGCATTAGCCCTTCTGTTGGGTGATGGCGGTGCGGCGTATCTAAGTCTGGAACTCGGACGCAACGAACAAAAGAAAGCCGAAGAAGGTGCAAACAATACTTTTTCGTGGCTGATCATCACAGGTATTTTGATGTTCGTTCTCTGCGCGGCATTTTTGAAACCGCTGACTGGTATTTTGGGCGCAACACCTGATAACCTTTCCTATGCACTGGCATACGGTAAAATCGTGATTATCGGCTTCCCGTTCGTCATCGTTGGATGTGGTATGTGTTCGCTGATTCGGTCTGATGGAACGCCGCAGCTCACCATGATTGCCATGATTGTAGGCTGTCTCGCCAATGTGGTTCTGGACGCTTTGTTCGTCCTTGGCTTTGATTGGGGTATGGAAGGTGCTGCTGCCGCTACTGTCATTGGTCAGTTGCTGAACTTTGGTATCAGTATGTGGTATGTTCCACGCTTCAAGACCGTAAAAATCTCGCTGCATGAGATGAAGCCGAAGTTTACCTTGCTCAAAAAAATTGCAAGTCTGGGCGTATCCAGTTTTATTTCCCAGTTTGCGATTGCAGTCATTATGGCTGTTATCAACTACTACCTTGTACGGTATGGCTCGGCATCGGAATACGGCCCGGATATTCCTCTGGCAGCGTTTGGCATTGTGATGAAGTTCAACACGATCCTGGTTTCAATCGTGACGGGCATCGGAACAGGCGCACAGCCGATCGTCGGCTACAATTATGGTCGTTCGGATTATAAGCGCGTAAAGGAAACATTCTTCCTTGCTGCAAAAGTTGCAACGCTGGTTGCAGTTGTATGTTTTGCGATTTTCCAGTTGTGTCCGCGTCAGCTTACGGCGATGTTTGGCGAACAGGGTGACCTCTACACGGAATTTTCGGTCAAGTCGTTCCGCATTTTTACGCTTCTGTGCTTTTTCAATGGTTTCCAGATCGTTTCTGCAATTTTCTTCCAGTCCATTGGAAAGCCTGTGACCTCCGGCGTGATTTCCTTCAGCCGCCAGATTATTTTCCTGATTCCGGCTACAATGATTTTGTGCAGCATCATTGGATTGAATGGCGTTCTGTGGGCAGGCCCGGTTGCTGATGGTTTGGCTTTTGTTCTTGCGCTGATTCTGGTGACCTGTGAAATCAAAAAGCTGAATTGTGCTTGTGAATCAGCGGTGTGAGCCATGGCATTTTATGCAAGCCGATGCGTGGACTGTTCCAGCCCACGAAAAAAATGTGTGGAGCAAAATCTGAGAGATGAAGCAGGAAATCCATTCTCGCTGCAAATGTACGAGTGTGGTGAATTTTCCTGCGAGATTAATCAGAAACGCCAGCACGGAGAAAAAGAAATGCGCCGATTGATAGCGCAGGAAGATGGAGCGATGCAAAATGAAGAAAGTAATCACGATCGGACGCGAACTGGGAAGCGGCGGACGCACCATCGGCAAGATGGTGGCCAATAAGCTGGGCATCCCTTATTACGACCATGAATTGATCGATGCGGCCGCAGAAAAGTCCGGGCTGTCTGCCAGCTTTGTGGAAACGACCGAGCAAAAAGTCACCAACAGTTTGCTGTACAACTTGGCGATGGGAACGAGCTATGGTTACGGCATTCTGAAAAGTGCTAACACACAGACTTTGCCGCTGGCAGAGCAGGTCTATATTGCACAGAAGGATGTCATCACGGAATATGCCAACAAAGGCAGGTGTGTCATTGTTGGCCGCTGTGCCGACCAGATTCTTGCAGACCGGGATGATGTGCTGCGTGTTTTCATTTACGCTGACCCTACCAAGCGTGCAGAACGTGGTGTGAAGGAATACGGAATGACGGAAAACACTGCGTTGAAGGAAATCAAGCGGTCGGATAAAGAACGCAGCCAGCATTACAACGGCTTCACCGAAAAGGTCTGGGGCGACCGGCATAACTATGACCTATTACTGAATAGCGGCGTACTTGGGTTTGAAAACTGTGCAAAAATCATCTGCTCGATGGCAGAAGAACTTTGATTTGCACAGTCAAAATAAAATAAGAAAGGATTTGATTTTTATGACGAATGAACAGAAATACGATTTGCTGGAGAATCGGCTGAAGAAGCTCCTGAATCGGCACAAAGAAAATCAGGGCGTCTGCCGTAAGATTCGGCGTGAAATGCGGCATCTGGAAAAGGCAGCATAAAAACAGGGTGCGCCCAACCGGACGCGCCCTGCCAAAAGCCACAGACAATAGCGATATGTACAACAGGGAGTTCCCCAACGGGAGCTTCCTGTTTTTCGTTGTTTGCGTGATGAGCCTGTTCTGTCTGCCATGCGGCAAACTCCCGCTGGCCTTCCTCACTGTTCCAACAGGCAAGGATGGCCGGGTAGAATGCCCGTGCCAGACGGTCAATGACTTCATCGGGGTAGGGGGAAATGTTTGTGGACTTTTTCTTTTTGTTCAAACGCACGCTCCTTTGACTGTCCCACCGTGGCAAAGTCGGGCGAGAAAATCAAAGTTCCAATTTCATGTTAGGCGCAAGGGCGCGGAAGTTTTCCACCCTGCACTTGCTGTTCGTGGATTGATTGACGGCTTACAAGTGCCTGTCGTTATGCGATTTCTTTATCATTCAGCATTGCTTCAAACTGTGCCATATACGCCTTGTGCTGCTTGAGGATTTTCGTGGTTTCCACTTTCACATAGGCATCATCGGGCACTTTGGGAAGGTAGCGCATAAGAAAATCAACATCCTGCTGAATCCGCCGGACAGCAGCTTCCAGCGCGGAGTAGTTGATTCCAGAGTAGTGCGAGTAGTTCGACTGCGGAGCTGGACGGTCTTCCGGGTGCAGAATCTCATGCACAATCTGATCTCGGTTTACGAAGTCCGCTCTGGCAAGGCGGTGCATATCGGCATCACGGACTTTGAACTGCCCGGACAAAATTTTTTCCTTCATACCGGGTATCATTTGTTCCATGATCTCCACGCCGCGCATGAACTTTTCAGAACGGGCAACGTAGGATTCGCTGACGTTGTTCCGCTCGGCAATCTGCTTGCGAACGCTTGCATCCGCAGAGGTGGGAGGAATTGTGTCATTTTGACACAATTCCTCCTGCACAGTTTTCTTAGCAGCAGTGTGCTGGTTGTTGCCGTTTCCACCGGGCTTCCGATGCTCCACACTGTACTGTTTTCCAATGAGGAACTTCTTCTGCTCCGGTGAAAGATTGCGCCGCCCCAGTTGATTTTTGCAAATCCAAGCGAGAACTTCTTCTCGGCTTTCAAACGGGAGCGGCATGGTGGAGAAAGAGATTTCGGGATGTTCCTGAACAATCTCATAACGATTATGGCCATCAACAAGGGTGTTACCCCAGACGATCAAAGGAGAAATCAGCTTGCCCTCTTTCAAGATGTTTTCTTCAAGCTGATTGTATTCATCATCGGTCAGAGGAGAAATCTGGGACTGGAACTCCGGGTCAATTTTCAAATTGATCATACGCACACTCCTTTATCTCTCCTGCTGCGTCTGTTTTTCCTCCCGGAAATAGGACGCAACATTCTGTTTCGCGGTTTGCAGTTTGAGCAGTTCGGCTTTCGCTTCCTTGTACTGCTCGTAGAACTTTGCCCTTTCGGATGCCAGCTGCTCATACTCGGCTTCCAACTTTTTCAGGCTGGGCAGTTTGGTGATGTTGTTTGCCTTGAAATAGGCTGCTGCCGCCCGATACTGTGTCAGCTCTGCACGGTGCTGGTTTTCAAAATCGGCTGGCCGTTTGGCAGTCTTTAACTGTTGTGCGACCTTCTTGGTGTTGGTGTAGACTGCGACATGATAGCGCAGTTCTTTGTTGGCTTTCATCCGATCTTCGAGGTCTTTCGCCACATCCGACGATTCATGGAACTTATTGCTAAGTTCTTCGATTCGCTGGTTGAGCGCATCCTCATCGGTCAAGCCCTTTTCTTGCAGAAGCAGCAGAGTTTGTGCCATGGCTTTAAGGTTGAACTTCTTTGCCCAACGCTCATAGCCCGTGCCCTTGCCCTCGGCCAGCTTTGCCTGAATGTCAATCAGTTTCCCGATGGCATCCTGCTTGAACTGCACCTTGGGTTTACGCTCAGCGTTTGCCTGCAACGTGGTAAGCACAGCTTCCTTATCGAACTTGTCACCAAGATGTTTCGCTCGGATGAACTTCGTTCTGCCAGAGGGCAGATAGCTTAGACACCCTCTACTTTCCTTGACCGTAATGCCATACTGCTGCATGAGCCTATCAGAAAAATCTTCAAAGCTCGTAGAGCGGTACAACACAGACGAGATTTGTTTCCGTAAAATATCTTTCACGGTTTCAAACTTCTTCTGCTTGGGCTGCTGTCCAGTTTCGGTAAGAGCTGCGTTCTTACGGTCAAGTTTCATTTGGCCACGCCTGCGCGCCCAATACTCGGCTTCGCTTACGCGCTCTTTCGAGCCGTTGAGCAGGTCAATCTGGTACAGTCCAGCACTCTCACACATTTCCATGATCTCGACACGCAAGTGCCGCATGGTCTGGGCAGTGCTGGAGTGCTTCATACCCTCGCGCCAGTCGCGGGGCTTCTGCATATAGGGTTTGCGTTCCACCTCTCGCATTCGGATGCTTCCGATCACAATGTGGACATGGATATTTCCCGAATGGTTATGCCCATCCGGGTGGGTGCAGACGATGGCAGGATGACCGGGAAAATTTTCTTCGCAGAATTTCAGGCCAAGTGCCTGTGCCTTTTCCATGGTCAAGCCATTGTCGGCTGCATCGCGTGGGTCAAAGCTGATGATATATTGATGGCTCTTTATATCATCGCGTTGGGTGTTCTTGCCATACTTGCGGTTTGCCTGCAAACAGGCCGTTGCAAACGAGAAATCGCCACACTCAAGCGTGTCGAGGATGTACGATTCTCGTAGTTTCGGTCTGCCTTGCTCATTCAGAATTACCTTGCCGGAAAATTCATCGTGCTGGTAAACCAGATAGGCTTCAATGGCAGAGTAGTCCGAGTTCTTAGAGCTGATATGCTTGAGCGTTGCCATACAGTTCACCCAAAACTTTCTCGGCGTTCAGCCGAAACGCAGTCAGGTCTGCAAGTTCGTCAAGGATTTTCGCTCGTATCTGCTCGGTGTCTGCACCGCCAGAATTGAAGTGCCTTGCAAGTTGGTTCAGGTTGCCGCCCACCTTGCTGCACTGGGCAAGCAGGGTGGAAACGGCGGTCAGGGATTCTTCTCCGCTGTTCGCAACGATGATTTTTTTCTCAATCTTTACGTTGTGAAGTGCGCGGCGGATGAGAGTGGAGAGGGAGAGATTTAAGAGTTTTGCGGTATGTTCGAGTTCCAGTTTTTCGATTTCCGTTACTCGAAACTTGATGAAGTGCGTTTTGTTGTTCGGCGTGTCGTGGTGCTGGGTCGTGCTGGGGGATGCGATGTTTTTCTTTTTCTGCATTGTACCTCCTGTTCGTTCGATAACTCCTCGGTGAAGTTATGTAACACGACACGCCGTTGCTGTTCGCGCCGTTAGGTGCGAACTATGAGCAGGGTTTGGGGTGGGGCCACGGTTGCAAAGCAAAAAACACCCCAGTGGGGTGTTTTAGTGGCAGCGCGGTTTGCGAAGCAAATGGAGGGGCCTTGCCCCGACAAGCGCTTCCCCAACAAGATCACTTCGGAAATGCAGACGCATTGAAGAAGTGAAGTCCCGGTGGAACACAAGATTTTCAAGAATTGAAAATTTGTGGCCACGGGACGGTTCTTGCCCTCTACCGCTGCGCTCAAAATCGTTTCCGGGTAATTGTTTCCGAATTGTTAAGGTGCAAAAAATAAGTAGAGGGATTCTGCTCATGTATGTGAATCGCCGTTTGCTCCGAACGAAGTTCCTGCCCCTGTTTGTGCAGCAGCGTTGACGAAAAGTCGGTATCACGTTCGGACAGCTCATGAAATTGTCAAGGTGCGTTTCCCGTAAAAGAAAAATACCGCCCATGCAGCATAGCGATGGATTTTGTCGAGTGAATCAGGCGGCAAAATGAATCGGGTGTGTTGCGAGGCGGTAAGTTCTTTCGTGGACTTTTCCTCACTGAAGTGGTGGGTCTCACGGTGATAACCACCACTTCTTGTGGATGGTTTTAGACCAATCCACAAAATCAGTGGGATTTGTGGTGAATGATAACATAAACGGTAATTGAATGTCAACGCTTTACTGTAATGAATACAACAGATGAACAAAATTTACAATAACACGAAAAGGAAAAGCAAGAATTTCGGCTAGAAAGCAATTATTTATTCCAGTTTCGTGTCATATTGCTCACAGGCTGCACGAATGAACTCTCTCACTTTGCGGTCAGTGTTGTCGGTTCGCCATGCAACACCATACTCGGCTGGCATAAGCGGGTTCACCGGAATTGCTACCAAATCAGGAAGCTGTTGGTACACACTGTCGGGCATGATGGCAATTCCGATTTGTCCTTGAATCATGGGAAGGGTGTGTTCTGCGGAGCTGCTGAAATAAAATGTTGCGTTCGGGCAGGCTTTTTGAAGTTTTTCTTGCGTCTGAGTCATGAGGGCCGGACTATGTACACTGTCCAGAAGAATCAGAACTTCTGTTTGAAGGTCAGAGAAAGAAATGGTCTTTCGATTGGCAAGCGGATGCTTTTTGTGCAAGACACAGACCATCTGCCCACGGTAAAGAGTGTGATACTGGATGAGTCCATTATTGGAGATGCCCTCACGATTGGCAAAGACAACATCCAGACTTTCCCGTTCAGAAGTGGGATTCCAGACAGGAGTGTGCATTGCTTCGTTCAAAATGTGCACCTGTGGACAGAGTTTCTGATATTGCTGATAAATCTGCGGCAGTTTGGAGATGTGCAAACTACCAAGATACCCGATGCGCAGTTCCTCGCTGAAATGGGAATGGATGCTCTGCGCTCTCTGCACAGCAAGAGAAAAACGGTCTAAAAGGTCGGCGGTATCTGCATACAACGCAGAACCGGCAGCGGTCAGTGAAACTGTATGTCGTGTGCGGTCGAACAGTTTGATGCCAAGTTCAGATTCGAGTGTGCGAATCTGATTGGAAACCGCAGGCTGTGAAATGTACAGAGCTTCTCCGGCGCGGGCAAAATTCAAGTGCTTGGCAACTTCCACAAAGCAGCGCAGCTGTGCAATCGTCATATCAAATGCTCCTTCATAATGATTTCATTATCAATCATACAGCATTTGAATTATCATTTCAAGACGACATTTGTTATAATATTAACAGAACAAGAAAAACACTACTATACCGGAGGAGAAAATGATGAAAAATGTGAATCGTCGTGGCTTTTTGAAAGCTGCTGCCGCTGCTGCAATGTCGGGTGTAACTGCCGGTGCATTGGCCGCATGTAAGAGTACCTCTAAGACGGAATCTTCGTCCGGTGCTGTTTATACGCCGGGAACCTATACCGCAGTCAGCTCTGGTTATGCCAGTGATGTGACCGTAACTGTCACGTTTGACGAAACCAGCATTACGAATGTTGTCGTGGACGCGGCCGGAGAAACCGAGACCGTTGGTGCTGCTGCCGCAGATAAATTGGCGGAGCAGGTGTTGAACGCACAGAGCAGTGCTATTGATGGTGTAACGGGAGCAACGTATACCAGCAAGGCTGTCAAACAGGCTGTGGCAGATTGCATCACGCAGGCAAGCGGCGGCACTATTGTAGAGGGTGGCGATGTTGCTGTAACCGATGAAATTACCGTTGGCGGAAACACAGACTGGCTCGGTACAGCTCCTGAAATCACTGAAAACGAAATCGTGGAGACCGTTGAAACCGAAATTCTTGTCGTTGGTGCTGGCAATGCTGGCTTGATGGCTGCGGCTCGTGCTTCCTCGCAGGGCGCAAACGTGCTGGTGATTGAAAAAGGTCTCAGCAGCATGAATGAGCGCGAGTGGATTGGAGCGGTCGGCACAACGGCAGCAAAAGAAGCTGGCGTTGAAGTGGATAAGAACAAGCTGGTGGCGGAACTCTGCCGCTATGCAAGCCACCGCTGCGATGAACGGCTGGTGCGCCTGTGGGTGAACCACAGCGGCGAAGCCGTAGACTGGTATGCAGATGTGGTCAAGCAGTACAATCCGGGCGTCAAGCTGCACATGGAATGGGATGTTGGCGAAGGCGGACATGATACCTATTATGTTCCGGCCACGATGCACAATTTTCAGGATGATCTGCCGGAGCACGATTACAGCTCTGCAACTGCTTCCTATGGCCTGCCCAGCCTGACCCAGTGCGTGAAGGACAACGGCGGTGAGATTCGCTATGAAACCGCTCTGGTCAAGCTGGAGCGCGAAGAAAACAGCCGTGTGACAGGTGCGATTGCAAAGAACGACAAGGGTGAATATATCCGAATCAACGCTTCCAAAGGCATTGTCCTGTGCTGCGGCGGCTATGCCTACAACAAGCAGATGCTCGCTACCCTGAACCCGGATGCTTACCTAAGCACTGTACAGGCGGATGCTTCTGCGCTGGATACGGGTGATGGCATCAAAGCTGCCATGTGGATTGGTGCAGAAAAAGACCCGGATGGAACGGCAATGCTGTTTGACCGTGGTACGATTGCACCGGATCAGGTTTCGGATGGCAACTGGGATAAATCCGGTTACTTCCATCTGGGCAGTCAGCCGTGGCTGAAAGTGAATCTGAACGGTGAGCGTTTCAGCAATGAAAGTGTACCCTACGATTTTATTCTGCACGCTGCATTCATGGAACCGGGACACCTCTACAACACCATTTATGACAGCAGTTGGGTCGAACAGGTCAAACAGTTCCAGCAGATTGGCTGTGCGCGAATCGAACCCAGCAAGAGTGGCGGTAAACTTCAAATTTTCAGCTGGGAAGCTGAAAAGGGTCTGCTGGAAGGTATGGAACAGGCCGGGTTCGTCCAGAAAGCTGACACGCTGGAAGAACTGGCCGAGAAGCTGAATATGCCCGTGAACACCTTTGTGGCAACCGTTGAGCGTTACAACGAACTGTGCGCCAAGGGTGAAGATGAAGATTTCGGAAAGGACAGTTATCGTCTGCTTCCACTGAATAATCCGCCGTATTATGGATGCCGTCAGGGAGCAAGCCTGCTTTGCACATTGGATGGTCTGCGAATCAACACCCAGATGCAGGTGTTGGATACCGAAGGCCAGCCCATTGAGG
>CAVDVT010000027.1:0-10687 GCA_963612415.1 bacterium
GTCTACTCCTTCGGCATTTTTGCCGCCCTCGTCACCGGCCTGGGCATGTGTCTGTCCATGAACGTCATCGGCAGCGGAAGCCCTGCCGCCTTCGGCCTTGGCGTCGTGCTGGGCCTGCTGGGGCTGGTGGGCATGGGCATCAACTACCCGCTTTACAAAAAGCTGCTGGAAAAAGGCCGCCAGAAGTACGCCTTTGAAATCCTGGAGCTTGCCAAAGAAATCAGCCAATCGTGATCTTTCTCCTCGATTTTATCTCCCGGTCTTGTTATAATAGAAAGGAACTTTTTGTATGAACGACCTGAAACTGCCCGCTTCCTGCACCCCGATGACCGAAGACGACCTGCGCTCCGTGAATGGCGGAAATGCCCTTGAAACAGCCGCAAAAGCCGCGCTCGACTCCATGACTCCCGACCTCTGATCGTTTCAAAGCAGGTGATCTTCCTTGAACAGATCTGAAAGCAAATACTTCAACACGGCCGCCCGGATGGACGAAGCCCTGCTGACCCTGCTGGAGCAGAAGGATTTTGCCTACATCACCGTCAAGGAGATCTGCGCGGAGGCGGGCGTCAACCGCTCCACCTTTTATCTGCACTACGAGACCATCGGGGACCTGCTGAACGAAACCATCTCCCACCTCAACGAGAATTTTCTTGCCGATATGCAGAAGGACGTTTCCTCCTTCATGGCATCTCTCCGGGAGTGCGCAGCAGACGAGTTATTTCTCATCACACCGGATTATCTGATTCCCTATCTCTGCTATATCCGCTCTCACAAGCGGCTGTTCCGGACAGCCCTCAAAAACGCCTCCACCCTTCAGATGGAGGCCAGCTACCGTGCGTTGTTCCAGCATGTTTTCACGCCCATTCTGGATCGGTATCATGTTCCGGAGGCACAGCGTCATTATCTGATAGCGTTTTACATCCACGGCCTGATGGCCATTGTGACCGAGTGGCTGAAGGGCGACTGCGCCGACTCGGTGGAATCCGTCTGCCAGATGATGCAGCAGTGTGTCAATGTCTCACGCTGACATAAAAAGGAGCCTTCTCCCGTTTGGGAAAAGGCTCCTTTTGCGTACCGGAAAAATCAGGCCCAGAGGTTTTCCGGGTAGAGACCGCTATTGGTCTTTTCCGCAATGGCGGCCACCACGGTGGGCTTATCCTCGCGGTAGGTCACGCCGTACCACTTATCGGTGCTGTGCAGGATCTTCACCGCGGCTTTGCCCTCGTCGATCAGGGCGCTGACCACTGTGGGCAGGAAGTATTCACACTTGAGCGGATTTCCAGACAGATTTTCTTCCAGCCAGCCCGCAAAGCGGCGGTCAGCCTCGGCAAGGAAGCTTTTGCCAAAGCCCCACAGGTTCATGCTCACCGCAGCATCGGCCGGCAGGGCGTCCCAGCCCTCGCCGGTCAGGGCAGCACAGCGGATGCCGCCCTCGTAAGTCTCAATGCCGGTGCGCTCAGTGACGCTGTGCAGGGTGCCGTCCGGGTTTGCCACGCAGACGCCGCGGGAGACGCTGCCGTTCTCAGAGACCGTGTTCCGGAGCAGATAGCTCACCATGCAGTAGTCGTACACCGCGCCGTCCTGATGGGTGGAGAGGTAATCGTAGATGACCCGGAACGCCTCCGGGCCGTAGTAGTCGTCGGCATTGATGACCGCAAAGGGGCCGTCGATGAGGTCCTTGGCGGCCAGCACGGCGTGGCAGGTGCCCCAGGGCTTGACCCGGCCTTCCGGCACGGCAACCCCGGCAGGCAGCTCCTCCAGCTGCTGGAACGCATATTTCACGTTCATCTTCTTTGCCACCCGGTCGCCGATGGCACTCTTGAACGCTTCCTCGATCTCGTGCTTGATGACAAAGATCACCGTCTCAAAGCCTGCGCGGCGGGCATCGTAGAGGGAATAATCCACAATGGCCTGCCCGTTGGGCCCCACCGGGTCGATCTGCTTCATGCCGCCGTAGCGGCTGCCCATGCCGGCAGCCATGACCACCAATACCGGTTTGTTCATCGTTCTGTTCCTCCTGCGCCAAAGCGCTGTTTGTTGGGCCTATTATACTCCAAATTTTCCCGGGCAACAAGTAACAGCTTTTCCCTTGAAAAAATCCATGGATTCCGGTTTGGCAATGTGCTAGAATGGTGGTAATGATGGAAAGGAGTTTTGTCCATGTACACAGCATCTTCTGCCCGTTATTCCTCCATGCCCTACCACCGCTGCGGCCAGAGCGGTCTGCTGCTGCCTGCGGTCTCGCTGGGGTTCTGGCACAACTTTGGTGATACCGGCCATTACGAGACCATGAAGCAGCTCTGCTTCACGGCCTTTGACCACGGCATCACCCACTTTGACCTTGCCAACAATTACGGCCCCGAACCCGGCAGCGCCGAAAAGAATCTGGGCCGCATCCTGCGCGAGAATTTCCGCCCCTACCGCGATGAACTCATCATCAGCACCAAGGCCGGTTACGAGATGTGGGACGGCCCCTACGGCAACTGGGGCAGCCGGAAGTATCTGCTGGCCAGCCTGGATCAGAGCCTGCAGCGGCTGGGGCTGGACTATGTGGATATCTTCTACCACCACCGGATGGACCCCAACACCCCGCTGGAAGAAACCATGGGCGCGCTGGAACAGGCCGTGCGCAGCGGCAAGGCACTGTATGCCGGTCTTTCCAACTACGACGGCCCCACGCTGGAAAAGGCCTGTGCCATCCTCACCCAGCGGCATGTGCCCTTTGTCATCAACCAGAACCGGTACTCCATCTTTGACCGCACTATTGAGAAGAACGGCCTGAAGGAGACCGCCAACCGGCTGGGCAAAGGCATCATCGCCTTCAGCCCGCTGGCACAGGGCCTGCTGACCGACCGTTACCTCCACGGCATCCCGGAGGACAGCCGCATCCGCACCGACGGCCGCTTCCTGAAGGAGGGTGCCCTCACCGAGGAAAAGCTGGGCCAGATCCGGGCCCTGAACGAGATCGCCGCCGCCCGGGGCCAGACGCTGGCCGAAATGGCCCTGGCCTGGATCCTGAAGGACGGCCAGGTGACCAGCGTCCTTATTGGCGCATCCCGCCCGGAGCAGATTTTGGACAACATCAAGGCTCTGGACAACACCGCCTTCACCCCCGACGAGCTGCGCGCCATCGACGCAGCTTCCGGCTTCTGAGAAAGGACGAGCCATGGATCACAAAACCGTCTGGATCACCGGAGCATCCTCCGGCATCGGGCAGGAGTTTGCCCGCCGGTACGCGCGGCTGGGCTTCCGGCTCATCCTCACGGCCCGCCGCCGTGACCGGCTGGAGCAGCTTGCCGCTGAGCTGAACACCCGCTATGGCACCACTTGCCGCATTGAAACGGCAGATCTGGAACAGGATGCCGACTGCGCCGCCCTGTGCGCCGCACTGGCCGGGGAACGGGTGGATATCTTCATCAACAACGCCGGGTTCGGCACCTGCGGCGCCTTTACCGAAACCGAGGAAGCCAAGGAACTTTCCATGCTGCGGGTGAATGTTCTGGCCATGCACCGGCTGTTCAAGTTTGCCCTGAAAAAGATGGAGGCCCAGGGCTTTGGCACCATCCTCAACGTGGCATCCTCCGCCGGACTTCTGCCCGGCGGGCCCTATATGGCAGGCTACTATGCCAGCAAGGCCTATGTGGTCAGCCTGACCCGGGGCGTTGCTGAGGAGCTGCGCCAGCGCCGCAGCCCGGTGTATGTCTGCGCCCTCTGCCCCGGCCCGGTGGACACCGAGTTCAACGACCGCGCCGACGTGGTGTTTGCCCTCAAGGGCATCACGCCCCAGCTCTGCGTAGAGGAGGCCATGCGCGGGATGCTCCGCCGCCGGATCATCATTGTGCCCAGCGCCCTGATGCGCCTTGCCACCACGGCCCAGCATCTGGTGCCCACGGCCCTGCTCATGCCCATTGTGGCCCGGCAGCAGAAGAAAAAACTGGGGTGAGCTGCCCGCCTTGACAACCCTTTGCCGCTCAGGTATCCTAGAAGCATCTGAATCAAACATACAGGAGGTATCTTCCATGAAGATCGCACTTATCAACGAAAACAGCCAGGCCGCCAAGAACGGCATCATTGAAGCCGCCCTGAAAAAGGTGGTGGAGCCCATGGGCCACGAGGTAGTCAACTACGGCATGTACGCCGCCGATGATGCCGCCCAGCTGACCTATGTGCAGTGCGGCATTCTGGCCGCCATTCTGCTGAACAGCGGCGCTGCCGATTACGTGATCACCGGCTGCGGCACCGGCGAGGGCGCCATGCTGGCCCTGAACAGCTTCCCTGGCGTCATCTGCGGCCATGTGGAAGACCCCGTGGACGCCTACACCTTTGCCCACGTCAACGACGGCAACGCCGTTGCCATGCCCTTTGCCAAGGGCTTTGGCTGGGGCGGTGAGCTGAACCTGGAATACTGCTTTGAGAAGCTGTTCGGCTTTGGCCATGGTCAGGGCTACCCCAAGGAACGCGTGGAGCCGGAGCAGCGCAACAAGAAGATCCTGGACGGCGTGCGCGCCGCCACCTTCAAGCCGCTGATCGAGTGTCTCAAGAGCATCGATCAGGATCTGCTGAAGGGTGCTGTGGCCGGTGCCCGTTTCCAGGAGCTGTTCTTTGCCTCCTGCAAGGATGCTGAGCTGGCTGCCTACATCAAGACCCTGCTGTGAGCCGCCAAATTTCTGCCGTTCACATTTTCTTCATTTTGTGTAAATCTACAAAACTGAGCCTTGGGTATTGACACTTTGACCAAAGCGTTCTATACTCGTGCCATCGAAAGCAAAGGCGCTGACGGAAGCAATTCCGCCAGCGCCTTTTGTGTTTTCGGGAAAGTATGCTCGGGAGGAATAGAGGGCCTCCTGAACAACGTTCCTGCGCGCATTCGGCGCGGGGAGCGCAACACCATTCTGTGGGGAGGTATCTTTTATGTTCAGTTCCGTAAACACCTGCTGGGTGCTTGTGGCGGCCTTTCTCGTCTACTTTATGCAGGCGGGTTTTGCGCTGTGTGAAGCGGGCTTTACCCGCGCCAAGAACACCGGCAACATCCTGATGAAGAATATGATGGACTTCTGCATCGGCACCCCGTGCTACTGGCTCATCGGCTTCGGCCTGATGTTCGGCGGCACCAGCGCGCTGATCGGCGGGTTCGATCCCTTCATCCAGGGCGATTACAGCCACCTGGGGCTCGACATCCCGCTGTGGGTGTACATCGTGTTCCAGACCGTCTTCTGCGCTACGGCAGCCACCATCGTCTCCGGCTCCATGGCCGAGCGCACCAACTTCAAAGCCTACTGCGTTTACTCCGCAGCCATTTCGCTGGTGGTCTACCCCATCTGCGGCCACTGGATGTGGGGCGGCGGCTGGCTGCAGACCATGGGCTTCCATGACTTTGCCGGTTCCGCAGCCGTTCACAACGTGGGCGGCATCATTGCCATGCTGGGTGCGGCTCTGCTGGGCCCCCGCATCGGCAAGTATGACAAGGACGGCAACCCCCACGCCATTCCCGGCCACAACCTGACCGCCGGTGCCCTGGGCGTGTTCATCCTCTGGTTCTGCTGGTTTGGTTTCAACGGCGGTTCTTCTCTGAGCCTTGCCACCGACGAGACCATGACCCTGACGGGCCTTGTCTGCTTCAACACCAACCTGGCTGCCGCCGTGGCCACCTGCGTGACCATGATCTTCACCTGGCTGCGTTACGGCAAGCCTGATGTCTCCATGACCCTGAACGGCTCTCTGGCCGGTCTGGTGGCCATTACCGCCGGCTGCGACACCGTTACTCCCTTCGGCGCTTTCATCATCGGCTTTGTGGCCGGCATCCTTGTGGTGCTGAGCGTCGAGTTCTTTGACAAGATCGCCAAGATCGATGACCCCGTTGGTGCCGTGTCCGTCCACTTTGCAAACGGCGTGTGGGGCACCATTGCGGTGGGCCTGTTCTCCAACGGCGGCGACGGCGTTGGCAAAGGCCGGTTCTACGGCGGCGGTCTGGCACAGCTGGGCACTCAGCTTCTGGGCCTCGTCACCGTGGACGCTTACGTTCTGGCTGTGATGTTCGTCGTCTTCAAAGTTATCGACAAGACCATCGGCCTGCGCGTCCCCGCTGAGGTGGAGATCGACGGTCTGGACATCCACGAGCATGGTCTGGCTTCCGCTTACGCCGGCTTCTCCATCTCGGATGCCAACGCAGCTGCCATGGTGCCCAACGCCAACACCGACCTGGGCGAGGACGACCCTGCAAAGGCCACCGCAAAGCAGATCGACGCTGCTGTGCCCGTGGTGCGGGAGGCCGTGATCCACGACGGCGTTTACGACACCGGCATGCACAAAGTGTCCATCATCGCCAAGCTCTCCAAGTTCGATCAGCTCAAGACCGCCCTCAATGATCTGGGCGTTACCGGCATGACCGTGACTCAGGTGATGGGCTGCGGCATCCAGAAGGGCACCACTGAGAAATACCGCGGCGTGCCTGTGGATTCCACCCTGCTGCCCAAGATCAAGGTGGAGGTCATCGTTTCCAAGATCAGCGTGGACTCTGTGGTGGATGCTGCCAAGAAGGCCCTGTACACCGGCCACATCGGCGACGGCAAGATCTTTGTGTACAACGTGACCCGCGTGGTCAAGATCCGCACCGGCGAAGAAGACTTTGCCGCCCTGCAGGACGTGGAGTAAGCTTCCACACTCTCCCAACCGCTGTCCCGCCGCAAGGCGTGATAGGATAAATTTGTTCTCCTTTTTCCTTTTTTCCTGAATCAAAACGGCACAAAGCCCCCCATTTCTTCCGCACAAGGAAATGGGGGGCTTGTCGTTTCTTGACAAGAAGAAGGGGGTATGATATTGTGGGGTGAAACCTCTCACCCTCTCAGGCGCTTCGCGCCAGCTCCCCCAAAGGGGGAGCCAACGCATCTTCCCGTCAAGTGGCAATGCGTCAGCATTGACAGAGAGGGCATGCCAGTTCATAAACAGGAGCAATACAATGTCCAATTTCAACAACTATAAAAAAGAAGCCCTTGCCGCCCTGCGGGTGGTGCTGCAATGGATGATGCTGGCCGTACCCACAGGTCTTGTGTGCGGGGCCGTGGGCACGGCGTTCCATCTGAGCGTGGAAATGGTCACCGAGCTGCGCGGCACCCACCCCTGGCTGCTGTTCGGCCTGCCGATTGCAGGCCTTGCCATCACCGCCCTGTACAAAGTTACCCGATGTGAGGGCGTGGGCACCAACAACGTCATCCGCGCGGTGCAGAGCGGCGAAGCCGTCAGCCCGCTGCTGGTGCCCGCCATCTTTCTGGGCACCGTGCTGACCCACCTGTGCGGCGGCTCTGCCGGGCGCGAGGGCGCGGCCCTGCAGATGGGCGGCAGCATCGGCTGGAACGTGGGCAGACTGCTGCACCTCAACGACCATGCCCGCCGCACCGCCACCCTCAGCGGCATGGCAGCCTTTTTCTCGGCGCTGTTCGGCACCCCGCTGACGGCAGCCCTGTTTGCCATGATGGTGGAGGATGTGGGCCTGACCTTTACCTCCGCCTTTGTCCCTGCCTTTACTTCTGCCCTCATCGCCTACGGCGTATCGCTGGCGCTGGGCATTGCCCCCACGGCATTCACTCTGAGCGCGGTCCCGGCCCTGACCCCGGTCACCGCCCTGCAGATTGCCCTGCTGGGTGCGGCCTGCGCCGCCGTGACCCGGCTGTTCTGCTGGACGCTCCACACGCTGGAGCATCAGCTGCCCAAGCGCATCCCCAACCCCTGGGTGCGGGCCTTTGCCGGCGGTGCGGCGGTGATCGCCTTCTCCTATCTGTTCGGGGTTGGGCGGTACAACGGTGCGGGCATGGGCGTCATTGTCGCTGCCGTGGAGCAGGGCACGGCCCTGCCCTGGGATTTTGTGTGCAAGATCTTCCTGACCGCCCTGACCCTTGCCGTGGGCTTCAAGGGCGGCGAGGTAGTGCCCAGCTTCTTTGTGGGTGCCACCTTTGGCTGCGTCGTCGGCCCGCTGCTGGGCCTGCCCGCCGGGTTTGCCGCTGCCGTGGGACTGGTGGCTGTGTTCTGCGGAGCCACCAACGCCCTGATCCCCTCCATCCTGCTGGGATTCGAGCTGTTTGGCGGACAGGGTCTGGAACTCATCGCGCTGGGCTGCGGCGTATGCTATATGCTCTCGGGCCGTCACGGATTGTACAGCAGCCAGAATTTCCTCACCGACAAGCTCCACCCGGAGTATTCTTCCTCTGCCGGTCACGACAAGGCACATCCCGGCAACCCCTGAACACACAAGCGGAAGCCGCCCGGCGCGCGGCCAGGCACGGGACGCGAAAAAGGCCCACAAAGAGATGTCGAGGCATATTGAACGCAGCCTTGATAATATCCTGAAAAATTTCATGTACCGCTGAACCCCATTTCCCGAAATTTCCGCCCCGGAAAGCTTGATTTTTTTCCGTCATCGTGTTACAATCAGCGTAGTTTCATCCTGTATAAAGCGATGATGCGGACAAACTGAAGTCCCCTGCCCCACGCCCCAGAGAGGGCCGCCCCGGAATGCCGGGTGCTGCAAGCGGCCTGCCGTGTACCGGACTTCTACCACCGCAGAGCGCAGAGGAGAACCTCTGCCGGGTGCGCCCGTTACAGCACAGCGAGTGGCGTGTTCTGAACACGCAATTCGGGTGGAACCGTGGAACGCTGCTGAATTTTCAGGCGCTTCATCCCGTGTATGTCTGCGGGATGGAGCGCTTTTTGTTTATCTTTTTATCAAAAGGAGATCAGACCATGAAGATCATTTATAAGGACGGCCATGTGGACGAGTGCCCGCAGGACCAGGAACTGCATGTTATCCGCCACACCGCAGCTCATGTAATGGCACAGGCCATCAAGCGCCTGTACCCCGAGGCTGACTTTGCCTTTGGCCCTGCCACCGAAAACGGCTTCTACTACGATGTCGATCTGGGCGACACCAAGCTCACCGACGAAGACCTTGCCAACATTGAAAAAGAGATGCGCAAGATCACCAAGGAGAACCTGGCCATCAAGCCCTTCATCCTGCCCCGCGACGAGGCCGTGAAGCTGATGGAAGATCGCCACGAGAACTACAAGATCGAGCATATGGCTGATCTGGCCGACGAGACCGAGTTCAGCTTCTTCCAGCAGGGCGAGTACGTGGATATGTGCATCGGACCTCACCTGACCTACACCAAGGCCCTGAAGGCATTCAAGATCACCCAGCAGTCCGGCGCTTACTGGAAGAACGACAAAGAGAACAAGATGCTGACCCGTATCAACGGCGTGGCCTTCCACAACCAGGAGGAGCTGGAAGCCTGGGAGAAGGAGCAGCAGGAGGCCCGTGAGCGCGACCACCGCAAGATCGGCAAGGAAATGGGCCTGTTCATGACCGACGATCTGGTGGGCCGCGGCCTGCCCATGTTCCTGCCCGCAGGCTACACCGTCTGGCAGGAGCTGGAGAACTATATCAAGGCCAAGGAGCGCGCCCGCGGCTACCTGCACGTGATGACCCCCTGCATTGGCACCGTGAACCTGTACAAGACTTCCGGCCACTGGGATCACTACCGCGAGAATATGTTCCCTGCCATGGAGATGGAGGGCGAGAGCTACGTGCTGCGCCCCATGAACTGCCCCCATCACATGATGATCTACGCAAACCGTCCCCACTCCTACCGTGACCTGCCCATGCGCATCGGTGAGATCGCACACGACTTCCGCTACGAGTCCTCCGGCACCCTGAAGGGCATTGAGCGCGGCCGTCACTTCTGCCAGAACGATGCACACCTGTTCTGCACCCCGGAGCAGATCAAGAGCGAAGTGGCCGATGTCTGCAACCTGATCTTTGAGACCTACAAGGATTTCAACATCACCGATTACCGCTGTGTGCTGAGCCTGCGTGACCCTGCCGACAAGAAGAAGTACCACGATGACGACGCCATGTGGAACCATGCCGAGCAGGCCCTGCGCGAGGTGCTGACCGACCTGGGCATCCACTTCACCGAGGAGATCGGCGAGGCTGCTTTCTACGGCCCCAAGCTGGATGTGAACGTCAAGCCCGCTGTGGGTGCTGAGTACACCCTGTCCACCTGCCAGCTGGACTTCTGCCTGCCCGCAAAGTTCCACCTGACCTACGTGGACAAGGACGGCACCGAAAAGACCCCCGTGGTGCTGCACCGCGCCATCCTGGGCTCTCTGGACCGCTTCATGGCCTACCTGATTGAGGAGACCAAGGGCAAGTTCCCCACCTGGCTGGCTCCTGTGCAGGTCAAGGTGCTGCCTGTTTCCGAGAAGACCCTGGACTATGCCGAGTCCATCACCGAAAAGCTGGTGGAGGCCGGTGTCCGTGTGGCTCTGGACGACGACAACCAGAAGATCGGCTACAAGATCCGTGCCGCACAGCAGGTGGACCGTGTGCCCTATATGCTGGTTCTGGGCGCCAAGGAAGCCGAGGCCGGCAACGTCTCCGTGCGTGACCGCAAGGGCGAGACCACCACGATGGAAGTGGACGAGTTCATTGCCAAGATCACCGAGGAGATCAAGACCCGCGCATATAACGGCTGATCTGCCCTGAAATAACAAAACACAGCGCCGCGTTCCCGGGATGGGAAGGCGGCGCTGTTTGTTTGCTTATTTGTTAATTTTTCGTGCAAAGCATTGCATTTTACATACAATGCAGTATATTTATATTTGGAAGGAGTTGATTTTTATGGCAACCACAAACATC
>CAVDVT010000028.1:0-10652 GCA_963612415.1 bacterium
GTACTAATTGCATGGTATGTTCTCCTTTCAGATGACTTATCCTCTCCGTCATGCTTCGCATGACGGAGAGGATAAGTCAGTTATAAAATGCCCCGGATCGCCAAGCCCGCTGCCAGTGCGATCACGCTTTCCACATACATCATCCGGTCGGCGCGGCGGATATCCTCAGGTTCAATGGGACGCACCGCATCGCCGATGGTGGGTTTGGCATAATATTCGCCAAAATAGAAGGCGGGCCCTGCCAGCTGGACCCCCAGCGCACCGGCACAGGCGCTTTCGGTCTGGGCGCTGTTGGGGCTGGCGTGGTTCCGCCGGTCCCGCCGCCAGATCTTCCACGCGCCTTTGGCGCTGTTTCCGGTCAGGGCCGCAGCGGCACACCACAAAAGCCCGGCCAGCCGGCTGGGAATGTAGTTGGCAAGGTCATCCAGCTTGGCGGCGGCCCGGCCAAAGTAGAGGTACTGCTTGTTTTTGTAGCCCAGCATGCTGTCCATGGTATTGATGGCTTTGTAGGTCAGTGCCAGCGGTGCCCCGCCGATGAGCATATAAAGCAGGGGAGCAATGACGCCGTCGCTGGCGTTTTCGGCCACGGTCTCCACAGCGGCTTTTGTCACCCCTTCCAGCGTCAGGTCCTGGGTGTCCCGCCCTACGATGCGGCTGACCGCCTTGCGGGCGGCGGGCAGGTCGGGTTTGACCAGCTCCCGGTAAACATTCATGCTCTCCTGTACAAGGCCTTTTGCGGCCAGTGCCTGCCCGCACCAGAACATCTGCACGGCCAGCCCCAGCCAGGGACTGAGCTTTGCGGCGGCAAGGCAGACAAGGCTGGTGAGCAGAAAGGTGCCCACCGGCAGGCAGAAGGCCACGATGGCCCCGCCCAGCAGTTCTCCCTGCGGTGTTTTGGGCAGGCGGGGCCGCAGACGCTTTTCCAGCGCGGAGATGGCCTTGCCCATGTACACCACCGGGTGGGGGAGCCAGGCCGGGTCGCCAAACAGGGCGTCCAGTACAAAGCCGCCCAATACAGCTGTTCCGATCATTCAGCAGCCTCCTTTGTGTACTGCACGGTCTTTACAAGGTGCAGCACCCGTTTTTCAGCCCAGTCCCGGGCGTCCAGCAGGTATCCCCCCGCATTGGGGGCACACCAGTGGTAATAGTCTTCATGGGGCAGGGCAAAGCGTTCCATGGCCGCCATCTGGGTGCCGCCGTGGGCCAGGATGACCAGCCGTTCCTCCCCTTCGGCAAGGGCGCTGTCCACCAGGGCCGCAAAAGCCCTGCATACCCGCTCCGAGAAAATAGCCTTGGTCTCGCCGTCCGGGCAGGGGCTTTCGCAGTTGGCATTCACCCAGGCAAGGTAGTCCGGGTCGTGTTCCATCTCAATGAAATTGCGGCCCTCAAAGCTGCCAAAGCACATCTCCTGTAAATCGCGTACTTCCACGAGTTTTGCACCCGGGAACAGCACCTCGGCGGTCTGCCGGGTGCGGCAGAGCGGGGTGATGTAAACCGTTTTGGGCCGGATATCCGCCTGCCGCAGCTGGGCACGGCCCTCCGGGCACAGGGGAATGTCCCGCTGGCCCTGATAGCGCTTTTCCGCATTGTAGGCGGTCAGGCCGTGGCGCAGAAGATAGATCAGCATTGGGGCAGTTCTCCTTTCAGCAGGGTGGGGATGCCGCAGAACATCTGTACCACGGTGTCGGCCCGTGCCGCCAGCAGGCAGGCCAGCCGTCCGGCGGCTTCCCGGGCGGCGCGCTGTCCGGCATCCATGGGCACCACTCCGCCGCCCACCTCGGTGGCAAGCACGACGTCATAAGCGGAGAGTTCCTCTGCCAGTTTCTCTAAGTTTTCGGCCTTTGCGGCAAGCTCCTGCACATCGGCAATGCAGCTGCCGGGAAGGGTCTGCGCAAAGGTGCGCTTGCCGCTGTACAGCGGCCCGGTAATAAAGATCATAACAAGCCTCCCCACTGACAGGTAGCCAGCGCCGCCAGCATCCACAGTTCGGCCTTTTGCAAAAACCACCCGGCCAGATCGCCGGTGATGCCGCCAAACTGTTTTTTGGAAACAGTGTAATAACGGATAAAAACAAGAATTGCGGTCAGCACCAGCGCCCAGCCGCCCAGCACCAGCAGCGCTGCACTCAGCGCGGCGGCCAGCACTGCCAGCACCCGGCGGACGGTGATCCGGTCTGCCGCTGTGGCAAAGGTGTGGGCAAGGCCGGTGTTCTTTGCCATGGGAAATGCGGCCACCGCAAGGCCCGAAAGTGCCCGTTCCAGCACAAGGGCCAGTGTCCAGCAAAGCCCCGCCCGGGGCGTAAAGGCTACACAGGCGCACAGGGCAAAGTAGGCCGTAAAGTAACTGCACAGCCGGATCACCGCAAAGGCCCCGCAGTGGGGGTCTTTGAGGATCTCCAGTTTCTTTTCCCGGTCGCCGTAGCTGGAAAGGGCATCGCAGGTGTCGGCGTAGCCATCCAGATGGATGCCGCCTGTGACCCAGACCGGCACAAGGCAGAACCCTGCCGCCTTTGCCAGAGCAGGCAGGGGCAGAGCGCCGCACAGACACCACAGCCCGCCGATGACCACCCCGATGAGGGGAAAGGCACACAGGGCATACCGCATATTCTTCTGGTTCCATTCAAACTGCGGCACAGGCAGGGCCGAGAACATGGCAAAGGCCACGGCAAGGGTCTGTAAAAATATCATATCTCTGCTCCTTTGTAGTACACCGGAATGCCGCACACCACCCGTACCACGGCATCGGCTCGGGCGGCAAGGGCATTGTTCACCTGTGCCAGCGCTTTCAGGTAGCGGTCAGTGTCACCTGCATAGTCGGCCCCGCCGCTGAACACCTCGTTGGAGACGACGATAAGGTGTTCGCACTGCCCGGCCAATTTGGAAAGCCCTTCCAGAATAGCCGGAGCTGCATCTTCTCCGGTTCCCTGCGGGTCATACAGCTCGTTGGCAGTCAGGTTGCCCAGATCTTCCAGAAGGACGGTGCTCCGGGCGGGCAGCTGCACCGTGTCCAGATGCAGGGGGCACTCGATGGTTTCAAACTGTTTTGCCGCCCGCATGTTCCGGTGCTTTTCCACCCGGGCGGCACACTCGGCATCCCACACCTGCATGGTGGCAAGGTAATAACGCGGGAGCGCAGTTTTCAGCACAAGGCTTTCGGCGTAGGCACTTTTTCCGCTGGCAGAGCCACCCAGCACCAGCGTCAGCATTGGGGCGTATACGGCGCAATGCCGCCCTCCGAAAAGGAATAGCAGCGGCTGTAAACAGCCAGTGCCATGTCCCACAGCGGGATGCTTGCCACGGCCCCGGTGCCTTCGCCCAGGTGCAGCCCTGCGGTGAGGAGAGGGGCTTTGCCCAGTGCGTCCAGCACCAGCCGGGCCGCAGGTTCGGTGGAGCAGTGGCTGGCAAACACGGCCTTGGCGGCGGCAGGGCAGAGCCGCACCGCACACAGGGCTGCCACCCCGCTGATAAAACCGTCCATCAGCACGGGCAGGTTTTCCAGCGCACCGCCCAGAAAAACACCGCACAGGCCCGCAATGTCAAAACCGCCCAGTTTGGCCAGCACGTCCAGCGGGTCGGCGGCATCGGGGGCATTTACCGCAATGCCCCGCCGGATGGCATCCAGCTTGCGGGCAAGCCCTGCGTCGGAAAGACCGGCGCCCCGGCCGGTCATCACATCCACCGGCTGGCCCAGCAGCACAGCAGCCACGGCGCTGGAGGTGGTGGTGTTGCCAATGCCCATCTCGCCGGTGGCCAGCAGCTGCATCCCGGCCTGTTTCTGCTCCTGCACCAGCCGGATGCCCGCAGCAATGGCTTCCACAGCCTGCCGGCGGGTCATGGCAGGGCCCTGGGTAAAGTCGGCTGTTCCGGCGGCAATGCGGCAGTTGACCACACCGGGCACCGGTGCGCCCGCCATGCCCATGTCCACGGGCACCACCGCACAGCGGGCCGTTTTTGCCATCTGGCAGACACTGGTGCGCCGGGCGGCAAGGTTTTCGGCCACGGCGCGGGTCACGCTCTGGTCGGTCTGGCTCACGCCCTGTGCCACCACGCCGTTGTCGGCGCAAAGCACCAGGACGGCCCGGCGGTCAAATTCCAGCCGGGCGCTGCCGGTCAGGGCGGCGGCGTCTTCCAGCAGGGTCTCCAATGCCCCCAGCCCGCCCAGCGGCTTTGCCAGGCTGGCCCAGTGGGCATGGGCGGCGGCGCGGGCGGTCTCGTCCGGCGGGGTGATGGTGGAAAGAAGCTGTTTCAGTTCCGATTCTGTCATTTGGTCTGCTCCTTTTGTGTATAATATCCGGCGGCTTCCACGAACCGCCGGGGCAGGGGCGTGCCTGCCCAGTACAAATGCGGGAAGCCCGCATAGAAATGCTCGTTTGCAAAGCCGCAGTTCCAGCTGCGGCCATCGGTTTTTGCGGCGGTGAAGGCAGCGCCGTTTGCTGTGGAGTCCCAGTGGTGGAACTCGTGGACCGGCAGGCTTTCCCCGGCCCGGAACAGCATGCTGTCGGTGCGGGCGGTCAGCGCGGCATAGCCAAACCTGACAAGCCTGCCCACTTTGAAGCCCTGCCCCGGCAGAACGCCTGCCATGGGCCAGCTTTTCCCGCTGGCATCTTCCAGCACCTGCCCGAGGTAGAGGAAGCCGCCGCACTCGGCCACAGCGGGCAGGCCGTTTTCCATGGCCCGGCGCACAGAAGCCAGCATGGGGCGGTTCCCGCTCAACAGCTCTGCATACAGCTCCGGGTAGCCGCCGGGCAGGTAGAGCCCCGCCGTATCTTCCGGCAGAGCTGCATCCCGCAGAGGGCTGAAGAACACCAGTTCGGCTCCGGCAGCTTCCAGGGCTTCCAGCGTCTCGGCGTAGATGAAGCAGAAGGCTTCATCCCTTGCCACAGCGATGCGGGGGCGGGCTTTTCCGATCCTCCCCTCATCAGGCACCTTCGGTGACAGCTTCTCCCAGGGGGGAAGCCTATGGTCGGTCACGGCAAGCAGCTTTTCCCAGTCCAGCACCAGTGCGTGGGCAAGGGCATCCATCTTCTGCTGCAAGTCCTTGATCTCTCCGGCTGTTTTCAGGCCGAGATGGCGGCTTTCGATGCCTGCTTCCGGCAGGTGGGGCAGATACCCCAGCACCGGCAGGCCGGTCTCCCGTTCCAGCATGGGCTTCAGCGATTTGTACAGCTTTTCCGAGCAGTCATTGAGCAGGATGCCCGCCAGATGGCTGGGGGTGCGGAAGGTGTTCAGCCCGTTGATCTGAGCCGCCAGCGTCACGCTGACCCCTTTGGGCTGTACCACCAGCAGCACGGGCAGGTCCAGCGTATCGGCAAGGTGCCATGCGCTGGCTGTAGGGGTCATGTTCTGGCCGTCGTAAAAGCCCATGGCTCCCTCGCACACCGCCGCCCCATGGCCGGCAACGGCCTGCGCATAAAGGGCGCGCACCGTGTCCGGCGCAGAGAAGAACAAGTCCAGATTATGGCTCTCCACCCCCAGCACGGCCCGGTGGAACATGGGGTCGATGTAATCCGGCCCGCTTTTGAAGGCGCAGGGGTCATAGCCGCGCTGTTTGAGTGCCGTCAGAAGCGCACAGGTCAGGGTCGTTTTACCGCTGCCGGAACAGGGCGCGGCAACCAGAAACTGCATCATTGGCGGGTACCTGTAATGAGAAAAATGGGGTTGTTGGCGGTCAGTAAATGAAGTCTGCCTGCCGGTCTTGTGCGGCTGACAGCGATCTGTGCTACCTCAGCGGAAAGGCCGTGGGCGGTCAGGGCTGCCACAGCGGCAGAAAGCGTTTCCAGCGCAATGGCCGAGATGCAGATGCGGGCGGCAGGATTTTTGGCCAGCACCGCATCCACCACAGCTTCCATGCTGCCCTTGGTGCCGCCGATGAACACGGCGTCCGGGGCAGGCAGGGGCTCTAATGCAGCGGGGGCTTTTCCTTCCACCAGTGTTAAATTGTAAGCGGAGAATTTTTTTCGGTTTTTCCGGATGAGGTCACAGGCGTCCGGGGCACACTCCACGGCATAGACCTGCCCGCGGGGCGCAGCCAGCGCCAGCTCCACGCTCACACTGCCGGTACCGGCCCCCACGTCCCACAGGATGTCGCTCGGGCGGACGGCCAGCTTGGCCAGCGCGGCGGCGCGGACTTCCTGCTTGGTCATGGGCACTTCGCCCCGGAGAAACGCCTCGTCCGGGAGGCCCGGGCAGCGGCGCTGGGGCAGGGACGCCTGCTCCACCAGCAGAACGCTCAGGGAGGGAAATGTTTTTTCGGCCACCCGCTGAACGCTGCCAAAGCAGATCTTTTCCGCAGGGGTGCCAAGGTTTTCGCCCACGGTGGCGTGTGCCTCGCCCAGTCCGGCGGCAGTCAGCCGGGCGCAGAGAGTGGCGGGCGTTTCAGCCCCGCCGGTGAGGAAAAAGACGGCGGTGTGTCCCATACATTCGGCCACCGGGTCACAGGAACAGCCGTGGGCCGAGACAAGGTGCCAGCCCTGCCACGGGCGGCCGATGGCAGCAGAAAGCAGCTGCACACTGGAAATGCCGGGCAGCACCTGCGCGGAGATGCCAAAGGCCCGCAGCATGGGCAAAAGCTGGGCCGCGCCGGAGTAAAAGCCGGTGTCGCCGCTGTACACAAGGGCCGCTTCGGCATCCGGGCAGGCGGTCAGCTCTGCCAGAATGTCCTCCGGTTTGTACAGGGCTTTCCGGTTCCGGGTGCAGCCTTCCGGCAGATGTTCCAGCAGGCGCTTTGCCCCTAAGATCAGGTCTGCTTTCTGCAGGGCGGCAAGGCCCTGCACGGTCAGGGTGTCGGGTGTGCCGGAACCCATGCCGATCAATGTGACCATGCCAATACCTCCTTGCAGCGTGTCAAGATCTGTTGTGCGGTCTCGCCCTGCTCTGCAGGGCGGCGCAGCACAATGAGCTGGGCCCCGGTGTCCTGCGCGGCTTGTGCCTTTTCGGCAAAGCCGCCTGCCGCGCCGCCGTCCTTGGTCACGAGAAAGCGGATGTGGAACTGCTCCATCAGGGCCCGGTTCAGCGCGTAAGAGAAGGGCCCCTGCATGGCAATGATGTTTTTGTGGGGGATATCCGCCTTCTCGCAGGCGGCAATGCCCTCTGCAGTGGGCAGCACGCGGGGGAACAGCCGCTCCGGTGCAAGGCCGGAAAAGACCGGCAGCTCCTTGGCGCCGGTGGCCAGCAGGATGTTCCCCTCGGTCTGGGCCAGAAAGCCTGCGGCGTGCGCAGCCGATGCAAACACCATGCTCCCGGCGGGCAGGGGGCTTTCGGCCCGGAGCAGGCGGTGATACTCCACCCCGGAAGCTGTGCAGGCTTTGCGGATGTTCTGGGTGGCGTCCACGGCATAAGGGTGGGTGGCGTCTACGCAGAGATCTGCGCCCTGCAGCAGTGCAGCCATCTCCTCCGGGGTCAGCCGCCCGCAGTGGACGGTGATACCGGCCAGAGTGCCCTGCTCCTCGGCCCCCAGAGGGGTGGCAACGCTGACCAGAACTTCAGCGCCCAGTGCGGCCAGCTCCCGGGAAAAGATGCGGCCCTCGGTGGTGCCGCTGAATACAACTGCTTTCATGCGTGGTACCCCCTTGGCGTGACCATTTTCCCGCGGAGCTGCCGGGTGGCAGCGTTGCCGATGAACACAGTGGTGAACATATCCACCGGGGTGGTCTCCAGCTGGGCCAGCGTCAGCACCCGGCTGGTCTGACCCTCCCGCCCGATGTTCCGCACAAGGCCGCAGACGGTGTCCGGCGCTTTGCCCTGTTCCAGCAGGATGCCCACGGCCCGGGCCAGATAGTCCGGCCTGCCCTTGGAGGAAGGGTTGTACAGGGCAATGCAGAAATCCCCCATGACAGCGGCCGTCAGCCGCCGTGCAATGACTTCCCACGGGGTCAGCCGGTCAGAAAGGGAGATGACGCAGAAATCGTGGGCCAGCGGTGCCCCCAGCACCGCCCCGCCGCTGAGGGCAGCGGTCAGGCCGGGCACAACTTCCACTTCCACGTCCGGGAACCCTTCGGCCAGCTCCAGCAGGGGGCTGGCCATGCCGTAAACGCCTGCATCGCCGCTGCAGACCAGTGCCGTCGTTTTGCCGCTCTGGGCTGTTTCCAGTGCCCAGCGGCAGCGGTCGATCTCTTTGGTCATGCCGGTGGCGTAGTAATTTTTGTCCGGGAAATAGGGGCGCACAAGGTCCAGATAGACCGTATAGCCGCACAGCACCTCGGCTTGCTGCAAGGCGCTCTGCGCCTGTGCGGTCAGAAATTGGGGGCCGCCGGGCCCAAGCCCGACAACAAAAACGGTTTTACGCATACTGCCACCTCCAGTCCGGGGCAAAGGGGCGCAGCGCCAGCGCAAAGGTCACGCCGCCGCCCGCCTGTTTGGGAATGTGGATGCTTCCGCCTGCCGCCAGCACAGCCGCCCGCTCACACACGTTGTCCACGCCGGTGACACTCTGCACAAAAGGCGAAGGGGTGAACTGCCCGGGTGCAGCGCGCAGCTGCTGGGCGGAGTAGAATTGGATGCTCCAGCTGTGCTTCTGGCAGAACGCAAGCAGCCCGGCCTCGCTCGACTTCAGATCGATGCTGGCCGCCGCCGTAATGCACTGGGCCGCAAGAGCATGGGAGGAACAGAACGCCGCAAAGGCAGCTTCCAGCTGTTCTTCTGTGGTGCCGCGTTTGCAGCCGATGCCCAGCACCCCGATGCGGGGCACCAGATGCAAAGCCGCTCCGGCGGGGGAAAGGGTCAGCGCAAAGTCTGCTTCTGCCTGCGCCCGGGCCGGGGCGAGGCCCTCCGGAGCCTTGCCGGTAACGGGGAACTCCGCCCAATAAGCGGCTGTTTCCCCGGCCAGCAGTTTCCCGCTGACCTGCTTGATCCGCTCCGACTCCAGCACGGTGCAATTCTGAAGCTTTGCCCACTCATCCACCGCAAAAATGCCGTTGGCGTCGGTGGCTGTGGTGATGACCGGCACCGCCCCGCAGGCTGCGGCCAGCGCCCGGGCCAGATCGTTGGCCCCGCCCAGATGACCCGAGAGCAGGGGAACGGCAAACCGCCCGCACTCATCCAGCACCACCACGGCGGGGTCGCTGGCCTTGCTGCGGCAGTGGGGCGCAATGGCCCGCACGGCAATGCCCACAGCGCCCACAAAGATCAGCGCGTCGCTTTGTGCAAACTGCTGGTTTGTCCAGTCGGCAAGGCCGGGCCCGCCATGGCCGCAGCGGGTCACGCTGCCGGGCAGGGCTGCGGCCAGTTTGCGGGCCAGTGCCAGCCCTTTTTCCGTAAAAGCGAGATAGGCGCGGGTCATCAGGGTTCCCCCTTGCGGAATTCGGTGGTAAAGGCGGGGTCGTAGAGCTTGCTGCGCTCATACTGTGTACCCAGAAAATCGCCCACCACGATCAGGGCCGTTTTGGTAATGCCGTTGGCCCGGGTGCCTTCGGCCAGCGTCCCCACGGCGCAGCGCACCACTTTCTGTTCCGGCCAGGTGGCTTTGTACACCACGGCAGCCGGGGTCTGCGGGGTGTAGGCCCCACCCGCCAGCAGGGCTTCCTGTACCTTATCCACAAGGCCGATGGACAGGAAGATGACCATGGTAGCCCCGTGGGAAGCCAGCGCGGTCAGCTTTTCCCGTTCGGGCACCGGGGTGCGGCCCTCCATCCGGGTAATGATAACGGTCTGACTGACCGTGGGCAGAGTATACTCGGCGTTCAGTGCCGCAGCGGCCCCGCAGAAACTGGAAACGCCCGGCGTATCGTCGTAGGGGATGCCGTCGGCATCCAGTGCATCCATCTGCTCCCGGATGGCCCCATACAGGCAGGGGTCGCCGGTGTGGAGCCGCACGGTGGTCCTGCCTGCGGCTTCCATCTGCCGCATGACCGCCAGCACCTGTTCCAGCGTCATCTCAGCGCTGTTGTAAACGGCACAGTCCGGCTTTGCCAGCCCCAGCAGGGCCGGGTTGACCAGACTGCCCGCATAAATGATGCAGTCGGCCTGCTGCAGCAGGGCTGCGCCCCGCTGGGTGATCAGATCCGGGGCGCCGGGGCCCGCACCTACAAAATGTATCATCATTTACTCCTTCCACTCGTTCAGCAGCTGCACGGCGGTGTTGGTCTGGCCCAAAGGGCCGTGCTGGTTGGAAAACAGAACCGCTCCCACCCGGAACGCCCCGGCCGCCCGCCGGTCCAGGTGGAGCTGGATGGCCGCCAGCAGGCTTTCCAGCACCGGGGCGCGGAGCCCGGCGGTGTCCAGAATGTCTAAACAGGCGTCTGTGGTGGCGGCGTTCATCAGGGCGGTACAGACCTCCCGGCTGGCCCCGCAGAGGGCTGCATGGGTGCAGAACAGCTCGGTGCGGCAGTCGGCGGTGTGGGAGTGGGTGTTCATAATGCCGCCCGCCACTTTGCAGAGCTTGCCCACATGGCCCACCAGAAGCACTTCCTCAAATTTGCCGGACGCCGCCATATCCAGCGAATCTCCGATAAAGTTTGAGGTTTTGACCACCGGGATGGACGCAAACTCCGGGTAGGTCTCGTGCAGGTAGTCCAGCCCGTAGTTGCCCGGGGCTAAAATCAGCCTGCGGGGGCTGCCCGCCCGGAGCGCTGCCTGGTTCATCTCCAGCTGGATGGTGTCCAGAATGGCCTGCTGGCTCATGGGCTCCACGATGCCGCTGGTGCCCAGCACGGAAAG
>CAVDVT010000029.1:0-10479 GCA_963612415.1 bacterium
TCCAGAAGTCATTCTTTCCGGCGGCCCTTGGCGCTTGAGTATAATACCACATCCCTGCTCCCTTGTCAACACTTTTCGCGGGAAAAAGTGTACTTTTTCTTCATTTGGATACAACAGCCAGTTTTTCTCCCCGGAAAGTTCCCGTTTTTGACAGACCCTTTCCTTATTTATATATAAATAGGCAGAAAGGTGCCCCGGGGCCATTTCAGCCGCCGGGGCATCCAATCAGTTCTTTTCTTCCTGTTTTACTTGGCGCAATGTCAACCACACTGCCGCAGCCAGCAGGGGAAGCATCGAGATCAGCCCCACCGGCATCGGGCCAAGGATGGTATAGGAAGCATCTGCGGGGTTCATCAGCAATACCGGGATCCCACCCGCTGCATTGATAGCACCATGGGCAAGGGCAGGCGCCCAGATGCAGCCCGTCCGCTCATAGAGCCAATCCAGCAGAGCATTCATGGCAAAGCAGAACACACAGAACGCCACAAGGCCCAGCACAGGAGCCCCCAGGTAGTTGGTGCCGTACTCATAGCCGACCAGCAGCATCAGTGGCCAATGCCACACGCCCCAGATAATGCCGCCCAGCAACCGGCCATTCAGCAAGCCAAAACGCTCCTTCAGGCGGGGCATCATGTAGCCGCGCCAGCCGATCTCCTCGCCCACAGCAGGGATCATATTGATGAACGGTGCGTATGCAGCTGCCTGCGCCGCTGAGATGAGGAAATAGTTCAGGGGTGTAATGCCCTGCTGTGCCAGCTGCTGCAGAACCGCTTTTCCCGCCGTAGCAGCAAGATAGCTGCCCGTGGTATCCAGCCGGGACGGGAACACCGCAAAATAAAGCGCCATGCCCGCCAGCGTGAAAACCATGGGGCCGAACCATGCCAGCAGGAAATACTTTGTCTTCCCCTTCAGGCTCGGTTTCCAGCCAATACCAGTGGGCTGATGCAAAAAGACTCTACAGACGATCAGCACCGCCACTGCCGGGCAGAACATGGTGGCGATCAACGCCAGCTGATACGCCCCTGTATTCCCCTGCTGAAGCAGCGCAAGACAGCCGCCCACCTGGCATAGCCAGGCAAGACCAAACGCAAACAGGAAATAAAGGCCAAAGCCCTGTTTTTCTTTGGTACTCATACAAACTTCACCGCCGTTCCGTAAGCAATGACTTCAGCCGCGCTCTGCATAACGCTGGCGGAAGCGTAGCGCATTCCGACTACCGCATCTGCCCCCAGTTCTTCCGCATTCTTTGCCATGCGGCCGGTGGCGATCTGCCGGGCCTCGGTGAGCATCTCGGCATAATCCGTCACCTCGCCGCCCACAAGGGTGCGGAACCCGGCCATGATATCGTGGCCGAAGTTGCGGCTCTGTACGGTACTGCCCCGCACCACGCCCAGAGCTTCCATCTTTTTGCCGGGGACCTCGTTAATAGTTACGATAAGCATCTTCTTCTCCCTTTCTGATCTCCTTGAGCCGATCCACAAGAACCTTCAGCGTCCCCAGGATGCACGCCGTCGGGATGCCGAACAGCACCACCAGCAGCGGCCACGGCGGCATGGCCTGCGGGTCGATCGTGATCGCCCACGCCGTGATGCCCATCGTCAGCAGCATAACGGCGGTAAACAATCCCGCTCCCACCAGCGCGCCTTTGACGCGCTCGGCCTTCCGGTCCACCTGTTCAATGTTCACAAAGGTCACCCCCTGTTCCTCTTTTGCGGCCAGACGCCCCAGCGTCTGTTCCACATCCAGTTCATTGAGGCTGACAGGCTCTTGCTGAAGCAGCGCACAGAAGTTCACCGCCTCGTCCAGGTCGGCGCGGCGGGTGTGCAGACGCTCCAGCTGACGGGCCATGCCATCGGCCAGAGTGCATTCTCCATCCAGCATCTGCCGGATCTCGGCCAGCGGCACGTCCAGCTTGCGCAGCAGCTTGATGCGGCGCAGGCGCTCCACATCCGCCGCAGAGTAGCTGCGGTAGCCGTTGCCCGGTTCCCGCCGGGGGCAGATGAGCCCCTCCTCCTCATAAAAGCGGATATTCTTTTTGGTCACGCCCACGGCGGCTTCCACTTCGTTGATCTTCACAGGTCCGTCAGCCTCCTTACAGGCTTATCTTACACCTTCCAGAAAGGGGAAGGTCAAGCAGTTTTTGCAAAAAGTGGGGCATCCGCGCTGCGATGCCCCACCCTTTCCCTTAAAAATAGCACTTGATCTGGAACCGGTCTGCATTGTCCTGCTTTTTCTCCACCACGATATGCTCATGGTTGAAATCAAAGTGGACCGGCGTACACAGGTCGGTGTTGCGGGTCAGGCGCAGAAGCTCCTGCACCCGCTTTTTTTCCTCCGGCACATAGAACAGGTAGCTGACACCTTCCTTTTTGGCGCGGCCGGTGCGGCCGATCCGGTGGGTGTAATGTTCGTTGTCGCCGGGAACATCGTAATTGATGACCGCATCCACGTCCGAAACATCGATGCCGCGGGCGGCCACATCGGTAGCCACCAGAATGGCCAGCTTGCCGTCCCGGAAGTTCTGCATGATCTGGTTGCGTTCCTTTTGGGAGAGGTCACCATGGAGGCAGTCCACCGAGAAACCCAGCCGGGCCAGCTGGTTGGCCAGAGTGGCGGTGTTGAACTTGGTATCGCAGAAGACCATGACCCGCTTGTAGCCCTCACCAATGATGATCTGGGCCAGATCCGACAGCTTGTTGCGGCCGGAAGTCTCCAGCATATACTGGGTGATCTTAGGCTGGCTTTCTTCCTTGGGCTGAACGGTGATCTCCTCCGCGTTGTGCTGGTACAGCCAGCCAATGTCCATGACCTCACGGCTGATGGTAGCCGAGAACATGGAAAGGCCCTTGCGGTTCTTCAT
Source organism: bacterium (assembly GCA_963612415.1). Lineage (GTDB taxonomy): Bacteria > Bacillota > Clostridia > Oscillospirales > Ruminococcaceae > Faecalibacterium. The sequence continues at coordinate 2,861 of CAVDVT010000029.1, forward strand.
CAGCTCAATGATATGCCGGACATCCTTATAGAAGCCCATGTTCAGCATCTCATCCGCCTCATCCAGCACCACCTGTTCCACTTTGGACAGGTCGATGCTGTGGTGCTTGTAGTGATCCATCAGGCGGCCCGGGGTAGCCACCACGATCTGGCAGCCCTCAGCCAGGCGCTTTGCCTGCTTTTCCATATTGGCGCCGCCGTAAACGCAGGCCACCTGCACTTCCGGCATAAAGTAAGTCAGCTCGGTCAGTTCCTCAGCGATCTGCTGGGCCAGCTCCCGGGTGGGGGCCAGGATCACGGCCTGGGGCACCTTGCGGGCGGGGTCGATGTGTTCCGCCACCGGGATGCCGAAGGCACAGGTCTTGCCGGTGCCGGTGGGGGCCTTGGCGATCACATCCCGGCCCGCCAGCATTACGGGAATGGTCTTTTCCTGAATTTCCGTCATCTCTGCAAAGCCCATCCGCTCCACGGCCTTGTGGATGGCTTCGCTGCACTGCAACGCACTGTAAAGCATTTTTGATACTCCGTTCTGTTTTGGCATTTTCTTCAGTATACCATGAAACTCCCGGCTTGTCAGCAGATGATGCACACAAAAAGAGCCGTGCCCTTTTGGGCACGGCTCTTAGAAATGGATCCGGGATGTATGCGCTCAGGCAGTTTCCTCAACAGCCTTGTCAGCAGCACGGCCTGCTTCCAGCTTCTGCTTGAAACGGCCGCTGGCCTTGAAGCCAGGGATGGAAGTAGACTCCAGACGGCTGGAGACCTTGGTCTTGGGGTTGGTGTAAGCCTTCGGCTTGCGGGGACGCATCTCAAAACGGCCAAAGCCGGCAATGGTCACCTTCTCGTCTGCACGCAGGCAGTCAGCGATCTGGTCAAACAAAGCGTCCATCGTGGTCTCGACCTGTGCTTCGGTAAAGCCGGTCTTGCGTGCCACGGTTTCGATCATCTGGGAACGAGTCATGGTTATCGATATCCTCCTGGAACGTCCAAAAGTAACGTCTTTTGGCAAATTTTGCGTTGTTGAGTATAACAAATGCGGCCCCTCATTACGAGGGATTGCGCACGAAACGCATTTATTTGCGCACGGGTTACATTTTGAACATTATTTTTTATGATACAGCGTTGCAATATCCACCAGCGGGATATTCTTGAGATCATGATCGCTGCGCAGGCAGTTGACCAGCGCATTGGCAGTGTCCACAGCCGTGATGCAGGGGATGCTCAGCTCCACAGCCTTGCGGCGCAGGCGGACGGAATCCCGCTTGGGATCGCGGCCCTTGGCGCTGGTGGAGAACACATAGTCCACCAGACCGCTCTGGAGCAGGTCCACGATGTTGGGGGACTCGCCGGACATATTGCGCACCTCATTGCAGGGGACCATGTGCTTGTTGAGCCATGCACAGGTGCCGGAGGTGCCATACAGCTTGTAGCCCATGCTCTTGAGCTTCCAGGCAATGTCCACGAACTCAGGCTTGTCGCTGTCCTTCACAGTGAAGATGCAGCAGGAAGCCGGGCCGGGGGTCTTGAAGGTGTAGCCTGCGCCGATCAGGCCCTTGAGCAGGGCGTCGTGGTAGTTGGGGGCAATGCCCAGCACCTCGCCGGTAGACTTCATCTCCGGGCCGAACTGGGTGTCCACGCCGTGGAGCTTTTCAAAGCTGAACACAGGCACCTTGACGGCCACGTAGGGAGCGTTGGGGTGCAGACCGGTGCCGTAGCCCATGTCGGTCAGCTTCTCGCCCAGGCAGCAGCGCACAGCCAGATCCACCATGGGCACGCCGGTGACCTTCGAGATATAAGGCACAGTACGGGAGGAGCGGGGGTTGACCTCAATGACGTAGACCTTGCCATTGGACACGGCATACTGGACGTTGACCAGACCGGTGACGTGCAGCTCGCGGGCAAAGCGGCCGGTGTAATCCACCATGGTGTCGATCTCGGCCTGGGTCAGGTGCTGGGCCGGGTAGACGCAGATGGAGTCGCCGGAGTGAACGCCGGTGCGCTCCACCTGCTCCATGACGCCGGGGATCAGGAAGTTTTCACCGTCGCAGATGGCATCCACTTCGCACTCGGTGCCCATGATATACTTATCCAGCAGGACAGGGTGATCCATGTCCACATGCTCGGTGATGACGCCCATGTACTCGATGACATCGGCCTTGGTGTAGGCCACGATCATGTTCTGACCGCCCAGCACGTAGGAGGGGCGCATCAGCACCGGCAGGCCGATCTCGTCGGCAGCAGCCAGTGCTTCGTCCAGATTGAAGACGGTGCGGCCGGGAGCGCGGGGGATCTTGCAGCGCTCCAGCAGCTCGTCGAAGCGCTCACGGTCCTCCGCCTCGTCGATGGCATCCGCCGGGGTGCCCAGAATGGGCAGGCCGATCTCATCCATGTGCTTGGCCAGCTTGATGGCGGTCTGACCGCCGAACTGGACCACGCAGGCATCCGGCTTTTCGGTGGCAATGATGTTGTCCACGCTCTCGGGGTTCAGGGGGTCGAAATACAGGCGGTCGCCGGTATCAAAGTCGGTGGAGACGGTCTCGGGGTTGTTGTTGACCAGAATGGCCTCACAGCCGTGCTTTTTCAGGGTCCAGACGCAATGGACAGAGCAGTAGTCGAACTCAATGCCCTGACCGATGCGGATGGGACCAGAACCAAAGACCAGCACCTTTTTCTTTTTGGGTTCACCGTTCTCGGCAGCCTTGGCTTCCTTTGCGGCAATGAACTCGGCGGCCTCGTTGTCGCCGTCGTAAGTGGAGTAGAAGTAGGGGGTATTGGCCGAGAACTCGGCAGCGCAGGTATCCACCATCTTGAAGCCGGCACGGTAGTTTTCCACCGGAAGAGTGTCCACCTGAGCCAGACGCTTGATGGTCTTATCCTGGAAGCCGTACTTCTTGGCTTCCTTGTACTGCTCCAGGCTCAGAGTGCCATTGCACTTGGCAAGGCCATTCTCCAGGTTTGCCAGGTGCTGCATCTTGTCCAGGAACCACCAGTCGATCTTGGTGATCTTGTAGATGGTCTCGTGATCGATGCCGCGCTTGAGGGCCTCGTAGACGCAGAAGACGCGCTCTGCATCCTGCACGTGCATATGGGCCACGATCTCGTCATCGGTCAGCTCCTCAAAGGGCTTGTGGGTCAGGGTGTCCATGCCCAGCTCAATGGAGGAGACCGCCTTCATCATGGCAGCCTCAAAGCTGTTGCCGATGCTCATGACCTCACCGGTGGCCATCATCTGGGTACCCAGAGACTTGTCGGCGTAAACGAACTTATCAAAGGGCCACTTCGGGTACTTGACCACGATGTAGTCCAGCGCAGGCTCAAAGCAGGCGCAGGTCTTGCCGGTGACGTCGTTGGTGATCTCGTCCAGCGTGTAGCCAATGGCGATCTTGGTGGCCACCTTGGCAATGGGGTAGCCGGTGGCCTTGGAAGCCAGAGCCGAAGAACGGGACACACGGGGGTTGACCTCGATGACCGCATAGTCGTAGCTGTCGGGCTTCAGGGCAAACTGGCAGTTGCAGCCGCCCTCAATGCCCAGCTCGGTGATGATGTCCAGAGCAGCGGTGCGCAGCATCTGGTACTCGTGGTCGCTCAGGGTCTGGGAAGGTGCCACGACCACGGAGTCGCCGGTGTGGATGCCCACAGGGTCCAGGTTCTCCATGTTGCAGACGGTGATCACATTGCCCTTGTGGTCGCGCATGACCTCGTACTCGATCTCTTTCCAGCCGGCGATGCACTTTTCCACCAGGATCTGATGGATGGGGGAAAGACGCAGGCCGTTGGTGCCGATCTCGATCAGCTTTGCGCGGTTCTCACAGATGCCGCCGCCGGTGCCGCCCATGGTAAAGGCCGGGCGGACGATGACGGGGTAGCCAATGCGGTCTGCGCAGGCCAGGGCATCTTCCAGCGTCTCCACCACTTCCGAGGGGATGATGGGCTGATGCAGCTTTTCCATCGTCTCCTTGAACAGCTCACGGTCTTCGGCGCGGTCAATGGTCTCGGGCTTGCAGGCCAGCAGGCGGATACCGGTGCGGTCCAGATAGCCGGAGCGGGCCAGCTCCATGGACAGGTTCAGGCCCATCTGGCCGCCCAGGTTGGGCAGCACGGAGTCGGGCTTTTCAATTTCGAGGATGCGCTCCACGACTTCCAGGGTCATGGGCTCAATGTAAACATGGTCGGCTACGTCGGGGTCGGTCATGATGGTTGCGGGGTTGGAGTTGAGCAGAACGGTCTCAATGCCTTCTGCCTTCAGGGCACGGCAGGCCTGGGTGCCGGAGTAGTCGAACTCCGCAGCCTGACCAATGATGATGGGGCCGGAGCCGATGACCAGCACCTTTTTGATTCGAGGATCCTTCGGCATCTCAGCGCACCTCCTTTTTTGCTGCTTTGACGTTGTTCAGGAAGCGGTCGAACAGGAACTCGGTGTCCTTGGGGCCGCCGTTTGCTTCCGGGTGGAACTGAACGGTAAAGCAGTTCCACTTCTTGTACTTGATGCCCTCGCAGGTGCCGTCGTTGGCGTTCACCTGGGCTACCTCGCCCATCTCGGCGGGCAGCTCATCGCCCACAACGGCATAGCCGTGGTTCTGGCTGGTGATAAAGGTGCGGCCGGACTCAAAGTCGGTCACAGGCTGGTTGGCGCCGCGGTGGCCGTACTTCAGCTTCATGGTCTTGGCACCGGCAGCCAGAGCAGACAGCTGGTGGCCCAGGCAGATGCCAAAGGTGGGGATGCCCAGCTCAAAGATGTGCCGGAGATTCTCGATGACTTCCACGGGCTCGGCGGGGTCGCCGGGGCCGTTGGAGAGCATGATGCCGTCCGGGGCAAGGGCTGCCACTTCCTCTGCGGTGGCAAAGGCAGGCATGACCGTCACCTTGCAGCCGCGCTTGACCAGGCACCGCACGATGTTCCGCTTGCAGCCGTAGTGCATCAACACGATGTGGGTCTCGCCCTTCTCGTTGTACACCTCGGGCTTTTCGCAGGTCACGTTCTTGACGGCGTCGGTCACAGCATAGGCGCGGATGGTCTCCAGCAGCTTGTCCGTCTCGGCCTCGTTGGCCGGGTCTGCCGGGTCAAAGGTAGTCAGGATGGCACCGTTCATCACGCCGCTTTCCCGGATGATGCGGGTCAGGTGGCGGGTGTCGATGCCCTCGATGCCAATGGTATTGTTTTTCTTCAAAAAGCTGTCCAGCGTTTCCTCACAGCGCCAGTTGGAGGGGGTGGTGCAGGCTTCGCGCACGATGTAGCCCTTGGCCCACACGCGGTCGGACTCCATATCCTCGCTGTTCATGCCGTAATTGCCAATGAGGGGGTAGGTCTGGGTGATGATCTGGCCGTAGTAGCTGGGGTCGGTCAAAGTCTCCTCAAAGCCCACCATACCGGTGGCAAAGACGACCTCGCCCACGGTGACGCCCTCTGCGCCCACCGACTGGCCCGCAAAGACCATGCCGTTTGCCAAAAGAAGATAAGCGTTCATAGGTACTCCTTGTTTCAACACTGTGCTGTCAGCTTTACAGGGTCTGCTTGGCTTCCTGCTTCATCTTGCGGCTGCCCAGATGCACCAGCGGCAGCTTGCCCTCCTTGCAGATGGGGCACTCCTCCGGAGCGTAGTTGGGCAGGTCCAGCTTCAGGGCGCTGGCCAGGATGGGAATGGGAGACGGAGCCTCGGGCTTGGTGCGGTCCACCACGCAGGTGATGCCCAGGCAGACGCCGCCGGCTTCTTCGATGACCCGCTTGGTCTCCAGAGAGGAGATGCCGGTGGTGACCACGTCCTCTGCAATGATGCACTTTTCACCCGGGTGGATGGCAAAGCGCTTCAGGGTCATCACATTGTCCACACGCTCGGTGAAGATGGCGCGCTTGCCGGTCTGGCGGGCCAGCTCGTAAGCATAAACGATGCCGCCCATGGCAGGTCCGACGATCACATCCACGTCCAGCTCCTTGACCTTGTCGGCCACGGCCTTCATGACCTCGGCGCAGCGGTCAGGATACTGCTGCAGGTAAGCCATCTGGCAGTATGCGCTGGAATGGCGGCCGGAGGAGAGCAGGAAATGGCCCTCCAGGAATGCGTCACAGCTTTTCAAGATCTCAAGTGCTTCACTCATTGTATTTCTCCCTCTCTTTTATATTCAAAAAATGTCTTTTGAACGGTATTGTACCACGCTTTTGCAGCAATTGCAAATTTATGCGTTTGTTTTTATTTTATACGTATAAACAGAGCTTATACTGGTATATCAATCAAATTATTCAGCGTTCCGGGCACAGCCGCGGATCTCATCCAGGCTCTTGACGCCGTGGGCATCCATCCACTGGGCCATTTCATCGGCAATGGTCTCCATGGCGCGGGGGTTGGCAAAGTTTGCAGCGCCCACCTGCACCGCCGTGGCACCGGCCATGATAAATTCCAGCGCGTCGCGGCCGGTGGCAATGCCGCCCAGACCCACCACGGGGATGTTCACGGCCCCCACAGCCTGCCACACCATGCGCAGGGCAATGGGACGCACCGCCGGGCCGGACAGACCGGCAAAGATGTTGTTGAACACGGGCTTCCGCTTTTCCAGATCGATGGCACAGGCCTGGAAGGTGTTGGTCAGGCTGATGGCATCGGCACCGGCAGCTTCCACAGCCTTGCACATCTCAGGGATGTTCTCAGCCTGCGGGCTGAGCTTGACCATCAGAGGCTTTTTGCAGGCATCGCGGACCATCCGCACCACTTCTCCGGCGGCCTCGGCCTTGACGCCGTAGGCCATGCCGCCCACCTTGACGTTGGGGCAGGAGATGTTCAGCTCCACAATGTCCACCGCGCTCTCGCTGAGCAGGGCTGCGCCTTCCACATATTCTTCCTCACTGTGGCCGCCCAGATTGGCAATGGCCACCGTGCCGTACTTCTGCTTGAGTTCCAGCATCTCGTTCAGTTCCACATCGATGAAATGCTGGACGCCGGGGTTCTGCAGGCCGATGCTGTTGATCAGGCCCGAAGGGGTCTCCCACAGCCGCTCACCCTTGTTGCCGTACTGGCCGTGCAGGGTCAGGCCCTTGCCGGAGATGCCGCCGATCTTGGAAAAATCAGCCAGCTCCTCGTACTCCACGCCGTAGCCCACAGTGCCGGAAGCGCCAATGACCGGGCTGTTCATCACAAAGCCCAGCAGGTTCGTTTTGAGATCTGCCATCAGAAGAACACCTCCGTTGCATCAAAGACCGGGCCATTCTTGCACACGCTCTTTCCCTCGCCGCCCCTGGTCTCGCAGGTGCAGCCAAGGCAGGCGCCAATGCCGCAGGCCATCTTCTTTTCCAGGCTCACAAAGCAGGGGGTGCCTTTTTCGGCACAGAGGCGGGCGGCGTTTTTCATCATCACCGTGGGGCCGCAGATCAGCACGGCGTCATAGTCCGCCGGGTCATACAGCTGGGTGACAAAGCCGTGGAAGCCCACCGCACCGGTGTCGGTGGACACCTTGACAAGGTTTGCAATGGAGCGGTATTCCTCCATGCAGTAAGGGGTATCGCGGAAGCCGAAGAAGACATCCGGCTTGCAGCCCGCAGCAGCCAGCTCCCGGGTGACCTGATACATGGGGGCCGTGCCGATGCCGCCGCCCACCACAGCGATCTTGTGGTACTTCTCGGTCAGGGCCGGG
>CAVDVT010000030.1:0-9725 GCA_963612415.1 bacterium
AGCTGGAGAAGGCTGTCGGATGCGGGGCTGCAAAAAGTAAATTTTACCCCTCGACTTTCTTTCGGAAAAAAGGTGAAAAAGCCCTGATTTGCCCTTGAAATCGACTGAAACGCTGCAGGACAATACACCATGTATAAAACGGCTGTTCTGAAAATGTGGAAAACTCAGTGGAAAAAGTGGAAAACATCGTGGGAAAACCGGCGCTTTTTTCACATTTTCCGTGGAAAACCCGGTGGAAAAAGTGGATAAGTCCATCCCGAGGCGACAAAAATGGATACAACCTGCTGTTTTAGCACTCGCCCGGGCTGACAGCCAGCTTCTTTGTTCACAGGGAATTCCTTGAATGGTCTGCCCAATCATGATACAATGAAAGCCTGAGGTGCTTCGGAACGCCGGAGCGCAGAAAATCTACGATATGGAGGCATCTGCCTATGAACTGGATCACCAAGCTGGAACGGAAATACGGCCGGTTCTGCATCCACAACCTCATCAATCTCCTGATCGGCGGCCAGATCCTGGTGTATGCCATTGAGCTGTTCGTCAACCAGTATATCTCCCTCTATCTCAGCCTGAGCCGCTCCGGCCTGATGCTGGGCCAGATCTGGCGGCTGCTCACCTTTGTGCTGGTGCCTTTCTCAGGCGGCGGGCCGCTGAGCGTGGTGCTGGGTATCTATTTTACCTGGTTCATTGGCAGCGCCCTGGAGCGGGAGTGGGGCGATTTCCGCTTCAACCTTTACGTCCTGCTGGGCATGGTGGGAGCGTGGCTTGCCTGCCTGCTGACCGGCTATGCCGACACCTACTGCCTGTCCCTTTCCCTGCTGCTGGCCTTTGCCATGCTCTACCCGGAGATGCAGGTGCTGCTGTTCTTTGTCATTCCGCTCAAGGTGAAGTATGTCGGCTGGTTTGCCACCGCGCTCTGGGTGTTCAGCTTCTTCAGCATGGGAGCAGCCGGCAAACTGAATTACCTGCTCTGCATGCTGGGCTTTCTGGTCTTTTTTGGCCCGCAGGCCTGGCGGAGCATCCGTGCCTGGGTGCGCCGGGAGCAGTGGAAACGGAAGAACCGACGTTAAACCTCTCGGGCTGCTTTGCAGAAAGCTGCACGGAAACGGAAAGAGTAAGCAACCGCTATGATGATTGATCGATTGGAAGGCAATGCGGAACTGAAGACCAGCGTCCGGCTGATGCTGGCAGGCCGCCGCCTGACCCACAGCGTTCTGCTGGTGGGCGAAGAAGGGCTTGGCGCCGGGTTTACGGCCCGCTGTGTGGCGGCAGATTACCTCTACCCCCAGGGCGGCGCCCCGGCAGAAGCCATGCTCCGGGGCGAATGCTGCCGTGCTGTGGGCAAGCCCGGCAAGCGTGACAGCGGCCAAATCGAGACCGGCATCGTCCGGGAAGCCATCTCGGTCACGGGCATGGGCGCAGGCGGCCGGTATCTGGTCAGTCAGGTCACCGCCATGCGCAGCGAGATCTTCAACACCAGCCTTTCGGCAGAGGGCCGTGCCGTTCTGCTCTACCATGTGGAGCGGATGAACGAGGAATCGGCCAACGCCCTGCTGAAAGTCATGGAAGAACCGCCGGAAGGGGTGCTGTTTCTGCTGACGGCGGATTCGCTGGCGGGCGTCCTGCCCACCATCCGGAGCCGCTGTGTCAGCTTTGCCATGGCCCCCGTCTCTCCGGCCGACTGCGCCCGCTACTGCACTGCACAGGGCGTGGAAGCAAAGGATGCTGCCCTGTACAGTGAATTGTTCGACGGGCACATTGGCACTGTGCTGTCGGTGGCAAAAGATGAGGCCCGCCGTGCGCAGGTGGACAAGGCGCTGACCCTTGCCCGGGCTGCAGCTGCCAAAGACAGCTATGCCGCCGCCGTTCTGCTGGCGGCCTACGAAAAAGACAAGGCGGGTGCCGCTGCTCTGCTGGCCGATTTCCGGGCCGTAGCAGCGGCCGGACTGCGGGGCAGCACCCATGCTCCGGTGCAGGGCGATGCCGCCCGCAAGGCCCTCTCTGCCGCCGATGCGGCCATCCAGAGGCTGAATGCACAGGTGAACCCCAAGATCACGCTGAGCGTGTTTGCCGCAAGGTTCCGGGGGCTATAAAGCGTAAAAAGAAAAGCAGCTGTGTAAACAGCTGCTTTTCTGAAATCATCTTCTCCGTGCTTTTCTCCGCCGGCTCAGGTTCAGGGAGCCGCCGCCGGCCACCATGGTAAAGAAGCCGAGGACGACCAGGATGACCACCAGTGCTGCCATGAGCAGCAGGGTGGTCTTGAGGTCGGTGCGGAAATCCGACACGTATTCCTGATGGGTCACCAGATCCACAGTGCCCACCTCATAGCCGTCCAGATAGACGGTGGCAGTGCCCAGCACTTCCCCGTCCTTGACGGTGGCGGAGATGTTCTCCTGCAGGTCGTAGGTGCAGGTCACCTTGTCGTCTGCGTGGCCGTAGCCGCTGAGCGGCTGGGCGGCATACAGCTCCACTTCTTCCGAAGTGCGGCATTTCTTCAGCGGGGCAGTGGTCAGGGGCGTTTCAGTGTCCACCAGCTGCCGGTCCGCAAAGCTTGCAAAGGCCCAGTCCAGGATCTCGGAAGCTTCCTTGTAGATGTTGTCCAGATCCGAGCCCAGCACCACCAGCCCGTAGGTGTGGCCGTCCTTCTGGGCAAAGGTCACGTAGCACCGGCCTGCCAGGGTGGTAAAGCCAGTCTTCATGCCCCGGATGTAATCGCGGTAGTAGGCGTATTCCGGGTTCAGCATCAGGTTGGTGGAGGTAATGGTCCGCTCCGTCTGGTGCAGGTTGGTGGCGGGCAGCGTGTAGCTCAGGGTGTTTGCCACCTGCATATAGGTCTCGTTTTCGGCGCAGGCCTGCGCGATCAGGGCCAGATCGTGGGCCGAGGACACGTTGCCGTAGTCATACAGGCCGTGGACACAGGTGAAGCTGGTGGAGGTGCAGCCCAGCTCTTTGGCCCGTTCGTTCATGCGGGACACAAAGGCCGTCAGGTCGCCGCCCGCCACATCGCTGGCAATGACGCTGGCGGCGTCGTTGGCGCTGGCCACCAGCAGGCCGTACAGCAGGTCAATGCGGCGCACCGTCTCGCCGATGCGCAGGTTGATGGTGCTGCCGTTGGCGTTCTGGATGTCCTTGAACTCCTGAGTCAGGCTGGTGGGAATGGTGATCTCCTCGTTCAGGTCTTTGCCGCTTTCCAGAAACAGCAGGGCCGTCATCATCTTGGTCAGGCTGGCAATGTAACGCTGCTGGTCGGCATTCTGCTCCAGAATGGGCTTGTCGATGTCTGCGTTGAACAGATAGACCGATTCGCCCTCGTTGGCGGTCTGGATGGGCATTTCGTACACCGCCAGACTGGGCAGAGCAGCGGTCAGGGCCAGCGCTGCCGTCAGCAGCAGGGCCGCTGCCCGGCGGACGAAAGAAGATTTCTGCATAGCGTATCCTCCCAAAAAGTTATCCGAACAGTATCTGCCAGAGCGTGAGCCACGGCGTCTCCTCAGGCTCTGCGGGGGCAGAAGGCTGCAGTTCCGGGTTGGCAAAGGCCCAGTCAAAAAGCTCGGCTGCTTCCCGGAAAATATTCTGGCTGTTGGAACCCAGGATCACCAGTCCGTAGGTGCGGCCGCCCTGCTGGGCAAAGGTGACAAAGCACCGCCCGGCCTGGGTGGTGAACCCGGTTTTCATACCGTGGGCATAGCTGCGGTAGTATGCGGAATTGGGCTGCAGCAGCTTATTGGTGGTGGTGACCGTCCGGGCGGCATGAAGATTGGTTGCGGGCAGCTGGTAGCTCACGGTGTCGGCCACCTGCCGGTAGGTCGGGCTGGCGTAGCAGGCCAGCGCGATCTTTGCCATGTCCCGTGCGGTGGAGTAGTTGTTGGCATCGTACAGGCCGTGGGCGCAGGTAAAGTGGGTGGATGTACAGCCCAGCTGCCCGGCCCGGGCGTTCATCCGGGCGGCAAAAGCGGCCAGATCGCCCCCGGCGGCATCGCTGGCCAGAACGCTGGCGGCGTCGTTGGCGCTGGGCACCAGCATGGCGTACAGCAGGTCGATGCGGCGCACATTTTCTCCGGCCTGCAGGCCGATGGTGTGGCCCCGGTTGGCCTTGATGGAGGCAAACTCCGGTGTCAGGCTGTCCGGGATGGTGATGCTGGCGTTGAGGTCAGAACCGTTTTCCAGCACCAGCAGGGCCGTCATCATCTTGGTCAGGCTGGCAATGCACCGGGGCTGGTCGGGATTCTGCTCCACGATCGCCTCCCCGGTTTCGGCGTTGAACAGATAGACCGATTCCTGCGGGTAGGCAGTCTGGATGGGCATGGCGTAAACGGCAAAGCCGGGCAGCGCTGCAGATACCGCCAGAACAACGGTCAGTGCCAGCGCCAGGCCCCGGCGCAGAGAAAAACGATGGATCATGAAATGAGGTACTCCTTTGGAAGCAGATGCTTCCGGTAAACTGACTATATAAAAGAATACCATAAAAGACGAAAAAGAGAAAGGTGGTTTTTCACAATGATGATGCCTTTTGGTGGAAAAATGCCCCGGGATGAGGGAGCCGTGTTTGTGGCCCCCAACGCCACGGTGCTGGGGGATGTGGTGCTGATGCCGGGTTCCAGCGTCTGGTATGGGGCCGTGCTGCGGGGCGACAGCGGCACCCTGACTCTGGGCGAAAACACCAATGTGCAGGACAATGCCGTTCTCCACTGTGACCCGGGCGGAGCCGTTACGCTGGGCAAAAATGTCACGGTGGGCCACAGCGCCATTGTCCATGGCTGCACCGTGGGTGACGGGAGCCTTGTGGGGATGCACGCCACCCTGCTCAACCACTGTGTTGTGGGCAAAAACTGCATCATCGGGGCCGGGGCGCTGGTGCCGGAAGGCATGGTCATCCCGGATGGCTCTGTGGTGGTGGGCGTTCCGGCCCGGATCATCAAGACCCTGTCCCCGGAGCAGGCAGCCCATAATCTGGAGAATGCCCGGGCCTATGTGGCCGAGGGCCGGAAGCATGCGGAAAGCCTGAATGCCGCACACGAAACTTTTTCGCGCGAAGCTTAACATATTTTTCACAAGATTTCACAAGAAAGTAATGACTTTTGCGTGGAAATCGGGTATACTATGAAACACAAGGGAGCGGGGCCGCAACCGTCTCCCTTGCACATGATTCCTCCTCACACCAAAGCAATACCCCAAAACAGGAACCCCCTCCGGTGTACCGCAAGCGCCGGAGGGGGTTCCTGTTTTTGCTGTTATACGGCTCCGTAAATGCCGTGTACCGAAACTTCGCCGGTAAAAACGTGCTGTTCGCCGCTGTCGGTGCAGACCACCAGACGGCCTTCTTCATCCACGTCCACGGCTTCGCCTGCACCCTGTCCGCCGTCGGGCAGGTCAAAGGTGACCCGGCGGCCGATGTTGACGCAGGCGGCCTTATATTCCTCCCGGAAGGGGGCAAAACCTTCCCGGGCAAACACGTACATGGGGCGGTCAAAGCCGAAATCTGTCAGGGCCTCGGCCAGCCACTGGGGGTCCTGTTCCAGATCTACGCTGGCTCCCTGCAGCGCCAGCGAGGTGCCGTGGGGCAGCTCAGCCGCGTCAAAATAGCTCTGGGGCTGGGCCAGATTGATGCCAATGCCGCACAGAATGCCCCGGCCCTGCTGCTGGTAGCCGTAGCAGACGCTCTCGCACAGGATGCCCACGATCTTTTTGCCGTTGAGCAGCAGGTCGTTGGGCCACTTGATCTGGCATTCCACGCCGTAGCGCAGGGCCAGCTGCTTGCGCACGGCAAGGCTGGCCAGCAGCGGCAGGGTGGCAGGCTGGGCCAGCGGCTCCCGGATGGCGACCGTGTAATACAGGGCTTTGCCTTCGGCGTTGGTCCAGCTGCGGCCCAGGCGGCCCCGCCCGGCGGTCTGGTTGGTGGTGTACACGGCACCCACCGGGCCAAACTCCTCAAAATGTTCTTTTACATACGCGTTGGTGCTGCCGCATTCGGGCAGATAGCGCACTTCATTGATGCTCATTGCTGCGGTACCTCTTTGTGTTCATAGCCTGCGATCTGGCCTTTGTCCAGCCGCAGCACGCCATAGGTGTTGGGGCCGGTGTAGCAGCGGCCGCAGGAGCCGGGGTTGAACAGGAACACGCCCCCCTGCTGGATGGCCACCGGCTTGTGGGTGTGGCCGAACAGCGCCACCTCGGCACCGCGGGCGCGGGCCGCATCAGCAAGGGTGTCCAGATCGTATTTTACACCGTACATGTGACCGTGAGTATAGAAAACGACCACCTGATCGAAGGCCGCAAGCCCGTCCAGCGGCTCCAAAGCACCAAAATCGCAGTTTCCGGCCACGGCGTAGACCTTCATTTTGGGGTGCAGGGTCAGCGCTTCTTCCAGATCGCGCAGGCCGTCGCCCAGAAAGATCACGGCGTTGGCGTTGCTCTCTGCCGCAAGGATGCGCTCCACGGCACCGGTGCTGTTGTGGCTGTCACTCAGGATCAAAAGTTTCGTCACGGAACAAAGTCCTCCTCAATCAACATTTTCTTGCAAATTCAGCAGTTCTTTATATACTTCACTTTTGGAATAGGGCGTGCCCTGCGCGGCGGCCTTGGCGGCGGCAGAGGCCGCGTAGCCGTTCTGGGTCAGCTCCAGGGCCCGCTGGGCGGCCTGCTCCAGGGTCAGGGCTTCCTCCGCCTCGGCGGCAGGGGCACCGGCCATCACCAGCACGTATTCGCCGCGGGGCTCGTTGGCGGCGTAGTGGGTCTGGGCTTCGCCCAGCGTGGTCTTCCAGATCTCCTCGTGGAGCTTGGTCAGTTCCCGGCAGAGGGTGATGCTCCGCTCCGGGCCAAAAGCAGTGTTCAGATCGTCCAGCGTGGTGCGCAGCTTGTGGGGGGCTTCGTAGAAGATGACCGTCCGCTTCTCGCCCTGCAGCTCAGCCAGACGCTCCCGCTTCTGCTTTTTGTTCATGGGCAGGAACCCCTCGAACACCCAGCGGGAGGTGTCCTGCCCGGAGACCGCCAGTGCCGTTACACAGGCCGAAGCCGCAGGCACCGGCACCACCTTGATGCCCCGGGCCAGTGCATCCCGCACGATCACCTCGCCCGGGTCCGAGACGCAGGGCATGCCGGCGTCGGAACACAGCGCGCAGCTCTCCCCCGCCTCAATGCGGCGCAGGATGCCCTCGCCCTTCTGCAGGGCGTGTTCATAGTAGCTCACCATGGGCTTTTTCAGGCCCAGAAAGTTGAGCAGCTTCATGGTCACGCGGGTGTCCTCGGCGGCAATGAAGTCCGCTGCACCAAAGGTGGCCGCCACCCGGGGCGGCATGTCGTCCAGGTTGCCGATGGGCGTGGCGACGATATATAAGGTTCCTGCCATAATTACCTCCCATACAGCGCGGCACCCGCGCTGATCAATACATCCGGTTCCACCCGCAGCCCGGTCTTGCGGTTTTTCTGCGCTTCCACCAGAAAAAGCCATGGCGCGGCGTCGGGCCTGTTTTTTACAAAGGCCAGCCGCTTGGGTTCCAGCCGGTTGGCCCGCAGCACGGCCAGCACTTCGGCCAGCCGCTCGGGCCGGTGGCAGAGCGCCAGCCGCCCGCCGTCCTTCAGCAGGCGGAACGCGCACCTGCACACGTCCTCCAGCGTGCAGTCCGTCTCGTGGCGGGCTGTGGCCCGGGCCGGGTCGGCGCTCTGCTGCCCGGCGGTAAAGTAAGGCGGGTTGCAGGCACACAGGTCAAAGGTGCCCTCCCCGGTGCGGAAGGTGCGCAGGTCGGCACAGCAGGGCGTGATGTGATCGATGGCCTGCTCGGCAAGGGCGGCTGCCAGCAGGGCGCTGGCCTCGGGCTGCAGCTCCAGGGCGGCACATTCGCCCCGGTGGCCCCGGTCGTGCCACTCCAGACTGACGATGCCGCAGCCTGAACACAGGTCGGCTGCCTTCTGGGCACGCTTTGGCTCTGCAAACCGGGCCAGCAGCAGCGCGTCGGAGCCAAACCGGTGGACGGCTGAACAATAGACCTTTGTCTTATTATACAAAATCTCGGTGGAATGTTCCATATACAGCGTCTAAAATCCTTTGCCAAAATATCGGGCGGGAAAATCGGAGAAAATTGTGCATGAAAGAAAAGCAGCAGACCCGCTTTTGACAGGTCTGCTGCTTTTGATGCGTTTTTACAGTGTTCGCCGTGAAGATTATTCAGCGGTGATAGCACCGGTGGGGCAAGCGCCCTCGCAAGCGCCGCAATCGATGCAAGCGTCTGCGTTCACAACTGCAACGCCGCCATCAATAGCGACTGCACCAACGGGGCAAGCGCCCTCGCAAGCGCCGCAGCCAACACATGCGTCAGAAACCTTGTGTGCCATAATAAAACTCTCCTTTATCTCGCCCGTGCCCTTAGTTTAGGAAGAAGCCCGCCCTCGCACGGTGTCAGCAGACCTCTCCGGAATTCATCCTTGTCTGCATTCTAACAAAGCCAAAACAAAAAGGCAAGACTAACCGTAACGCGAAAAGAACGATTTTTTATTTTTTGTTGGGTTGCACAAAAGCAAAGGCTAACTTTCAGGGAAAATTAAGAGAGTTTTTTGGCGAAAATCACGAAGAATGGTTAGTTTTATAATACTAACCGCCGTGATTTCCCACCATTTTTCTGGGAATTATTTCTCTTTTTTGGGGCATTTGCCGCAGCCCATATTGCCGTTTTCGTCGGCCGCAGCCACCACAGGAGCAGGGTTGCGCACACCGGAATAATCATCGTCCGGGTCGGGGCGGCGGGGGGCGCGCTTGCCGCCGCTGATATACTCACACACGCCCACCTTATAGTAGCGCGGGGTCAGGGCTTCGGTGCCGCAGCGCACCCGCAGGTAGCCGGAAATGGGGTTCACTTCCAGCACGGTGCCCAGACCGTCCGGGGTGCGCACGGTGCTGCCCACCATGGGCATGATGCTGTTCAGGTATTCGTAGGCGCTCTCCTCATAGGAAAGGCAGCACATCAGGCGGCCGCAGGCGCCGCTGATCTTGGTGGGGTTCAGCGAGAGGCCCTGCTCCTTTGCCATTTTAATGGAGACCGGCTGGAAATCCTTCAAAAAGCGGCTGCAGCAGAAGGGCTGGCCGCAGATGCCCAGACCGCCGATCATCTTGCTCTCGTCGCGCACACCGATCTGGCGCAGCTCGATGCGGGTGTGGAAGATGCCGGCCAGGTCCTTGACCAGCTCCCGGAAGTCCACGCGGCCGTCCGCCGTGAAGTAGAACATGATCTTGGAGCGGTCCAGCGTATACTCGGCCTCCACCAGTTTCATCTCCAGTCCGTGGCGGGCAATGCACTCCTGGCAGGTGTGGTAGGCGCGCTTTTCGTCCTCGCGGTTCTGGCGCATCCGGCGCACATCCACGCTGTCGGCCATCCGGGTAATGGGCTTGAGTGCCTTGGGCACGGCGGCATCGGCCACTTCCTTGACGCCCTGCACCACCTCACCGCATTCAATGCCGCGGGCCGTTTCCACAATGACGTATTCGCCGGTCTGGATGTCCGCCCCGGCGGGGTCAAAATAATAGCTTTTTCCGTTTTCCTTGAAACGGACAGAAATGACTTTTTTCATAGCGTTCCTCGCAGGGGAAATTCCCCTATTCTGTAAAAAGGCCCGCAGAAGGGCCTGAAAATCCATTCTGTCAATTATTATAGCATAAACGTTGAAAATTGAACAGCCCTCTCAGGCTCACTTCGTTCGCCAGCTCCCCCAAAGGGGGAGCCAACGCATCTTCAAGG
>CAVDVT010000030.1:9735-10464 GCA_963612415.1 bacterium
CTTCAAGGCAGGCGGCTGCAAATTTGCACCCACCTTGCCAAAAAGCCGCAATTGCCTCTCCCTTTGGGAGAGGTGGCAGCGCTTCAGCGCTGACGGAGAGGGATATAAAACTCAAAACTCTGAGCCATCATGCGGGTTTCACAAAAGATTCGCAAGTTTTTCTAAAGATTAGCCGGGCAAGGCTTGCAACCCCCGCCCCTGCGTGTATAATAGGAGTGTATCAGCAAAAATATCCCCCTGTGGAGGAAGAACCGCGCCCTTTGCGCGGAAACAGAAACGGTAGGAACAAATGGAAAAATTCAGTGTCAAAAAGCCGTTCACCGTTCTGGTCGCAGTCATCATGGTCATCATGCTGGGCTTTGTGTCCATCAAGAACATGCAGACCAATCTGCTTCCGGACGTGAACACGCCGTACCTGATGGTGGTCACGGTGTACCCCGGTGCCAGCCCGGAGCGTGTGGAGAGCGAAGTCTCCGACGTGATGGAAAATGCGCTGGGCACCGTGTCGGGCGTCAAGAACATCACCGCAACATCGGCAGAGAATTACAGCCTTCTGCTGATGGAGTTTGATGAAGATACGGATATGAACAGTGCTGTGGTCAAGGTGTCCAATAAAGTGGATCAGACCACTTCCAGCCTGCCCAGTTCCTGTATGAGCCCCTCCATCATTGAATACAGCCTGAACATGAACGCCTTTATGACCGTGGCCGTGGGCCGCGAGGGAAGCGA
>CAVDVT010000031.1:0-10454 GCA_963612415.1 bacterium
CGCTGGGCCTGAACACCGATGTCTATGCTCCCGGCGCACTGTCCCTGGCCACGGCCAGCGACGGCCGGATGCTGACCCTGAACTGGGGCATGAATGCACCGGGCTTTCTGGTCAATGAGACGCTGCTGGAAAAACAGGGCCTGAAAGTTCCCACCACCCATGAGGAATTTCTGGATGTCTGCGCCAAACTGAAGGAGGCCGGTTACACGCCCCTTGCCGGCTGCTACATTAACGTCTACTCCCTGCTGATGGCCAACGACAGCAGCCTCCGCCTTGCCAGTGAGGAAGATCAGGACGCCCTGTACCAGATGTTCGACACGGCCGATGCAGGCTGCGCCGACTACTTCGTACCGGAATTTGAGACCCTGTTTGAACTGCTGGACAAGGGTTATCTGGATCACGAGACCAACATGGCCATCGACAATATCTACGAGTCCTCCATCCTCCGCTTCTTTGAAGGCGATATCCCCTTCTTCTGTGCCACCACTGAGGTGGTCAGCGGCATGGCAAAGCGGGAGAGCAAATCCGAAGCCTTTACTGCCACCCCCTTTGAGTATGCCTTTGTCTCCCTGCCGGTGGAAAACGACACTCCTGCTCTGAGCCGCTCGGCTGTTTCCGGCTTTTCGCTGGTAGCTGGCTCCGCCCACGAGGAATGGGCCGCGGAGTTCCTGCGCTTTCTCTGCTCCACCGAGGAGCTGAACAAGATGGCCGAGGTGAAGGGCGTTCCCTCCCTGACGGGCTCAGGCAGCAGCGACCCCCGCTTTGCATCCCTGTACGAGATTCCTGCCGAAAACAAGGTCAACGAGGGCCAGTACCCTGTCCTTCAGCTCGTGCATGACCCCTACTGCAACACCCTGTGGGCCATTGCCAACGGCGATGTGACCACGGTGGAAGAAGCCAAAGTCGACTTTGCTCGCCGGATGAAAGAGGGCTTCTAAGGTTTCTGCAAGCAAAAAGTGACGTGTCAATGACACGTCACTTTTTTTGTTTACTCCAGGTTCAGTTTATTCTTCATCAGCCACCGGGTCAGGAAGAAATACACCGCTGCAAAGGCCAGATCCAGTGCAAGCTCCTGCAGGTTTGTATTCAGCCCCGAAAGCGTAACCACGATGCCGTTGGCCAGGTCCGCAGACTGCTCTGTCAGCACGGAAACTGCAGAATCCAGCTGGAACATCCTGACGATCCAGTTTTCCACCATGTTCATGCCCACAAAGGCCACCACGCCCACCACCATGGTGCAGCGCTTGAACTGATGGGCGATCATACAGGAAGCATACACGCAGAGGATGATGCCTGCCAGCTGGGCCAGACTGGTGAGCAGCGACCAGAACATCATCCAACAGATGTCTGCATTCAGCTTGTCTTTCAGATCCTGCCACAGCAGCACCAGTTCCTTCCAGTCGAATGCCGCGAATGTTTCTCCATCCAGGACGCCGATGCTCACCATCACCGTCACACTGATGATTGCCACAAGGAAGCTGCAGATGATCCACACCATGCTGGCGATGAGCTTGGAAAGGATGAGCTGTGTCTCGGTAACAGGCAGGGTGTGCATCAGGTAGCCCTCGCGGCCCAGCAGGTTGTTGTAAAACCGCTGGACAGTGTTCACAAAGCAGAGGACCGCAATGCCAAAGAGAACGGCGACATAGATGATGACAAGGATGACCTGAAACTCCGCCATATGCCGGTTTATGCCCGCGTTCTGGCTGCGAGCGGAAAGCCCAAGCAGAACAGACAGGAGAACCAGTGCCAGATACAACGCACCGTAAACGTTTCTGGTGGCCTTGAACTCATATTTCAGCAATTGCTTCAGCATTTGAATACCTCCCGGAAATACGCATCCACGCTCTTGCCCTCCGTCTCGCGGATCTCATCCACGCCGCGGTGGGCAAAAATTCTGCCGTCCTTCAGGAACACAGCCTCGTCCAGCACCGGCTCAACGTCCTCAATGAGGTGGGTGGAGATGATGACGGTGGCGTCCGTGCTGTAATTGGAAATGATGGTGTTCAGGATGTAGTCCCGGGCAGCAGGGTCCACACCGCCAATGGGCTCATCCAGCAGGTAGAGCTTGGCGCTGCGGCTCATGGCCAGCACCAGCTGCACCTTTTCCTTGTTGCCCTTGGAAAGGGTCTTGAGCCGGGCTTTGGGGGCAAGGTTCAGCCGGGCCAGCATCTCGTTGGCCTTGGCGGTGTCAAAATCGGTGTAGAAATCCTGAAACATCTCTACCAGCTCCCCCACCTGCATCCCATCGGGCAGCCAGTCGGCATCCGGCAGGTAGGAAACAAGGGCCTTGGTGTCCGGGCCGGGGGCCATGCCTGCTACCCGGATGCTGCCCTCCGTTGGCTGCAGCAGACCGTTGGCCAGCTTGAGCAGGGTGGTCTTGCCGCTTCCGTTGGGGCCCAGCAGGCCCACGATACGGCCAAAATCGATGCTCAGGTCCACATTGTCCAGCGCAGTTTTATCCTTTGCGTATATTTTTGTCAAATGTTCACAGGTCAGGATCTTACTCATGGGGTTCTTCCTCCTTTGCATCCCAGTGTTCCAGCAAAGCCGCAGCCTTTTCCGGCGTATAGCCAATGCTGCGCATCTTTTCCAGAAAATCTGCCGCGATCTCATGGGCGGCGGCAGCCCGCAGTTGTTCGATCAAATCCGTATCCTCCGTAACAAAGCGGCCGCTGGTGCGCTCCGTGCGCACCAGCCCCTCCGCTTCCAGCTGGGCCAGCGCCCGCTGCATGGTATTGGGGTTGACCCCGGCGGCAGCGGCCAGATCCCGCACCGAATCCAGATGGCCCCCGGGCGGGTAGGTGCCCGCCAGAATTCTGGCTTTGAGCCGTTCTACCAGCTGGGCATAGATCGGGCGGCTGGTGTCAAACTGTTCGCTCATCGCATCTTCCTCCTTGTGTATTGCTGTATTAAGCGTCTAATACAATAATACACAATTTTGGAGTCTTGTCAAGAGGGGACCCAAAAGTTTTTTCGGGCAACATAAAGGGACCCCACAGCCGACTGGCTGTGGGGTCCCTTTGATTTATTGATTACTGCTGCTCCTGTGCGGCACGCTTGGCTTCCAGCGCCAGGATCGCGTCGCGGCGGCTCAGGTTGATACGGCCCTGCTGGTCGATATCGGTCACCTTGACCACGATGGCATCGCCCACGGCGACAACATCTTCCACGCGCTCCACCCGCTTGGTGTCCAGCTTGGAGATGTGGACCAGGCCTTCCTTGCCCGGTGCGATCTCCACAAAGGCACCAAAGTTCATCAGACGGGTCACCTTGCCCTTGTAGATGGCACCGATCTCGGGGTCTTCCACAATGGTCTTAATAGTGAAGATGGCGCGCTTTGCGTCCTCCTGATCCACAGCAGAGACGAACACATGGCCGTCCTCCTGCACGTCGATCTTGCAGTTGCAGGTAGCGCAGATGTCCTGAATGACCTTGCCGCCCTTGCCGATGACGTCCTTGATCTTATCGGTGGGGATCATCATGCTGAACATCTTGGGGGCCCAGCGGCTCAGCTCATGGCGGGGCTCTGCGATGACGGGCTTGATGATCTCGTCCAGGATGTACAGACGGCCCTTGCGGCACTTCTCAAAGGCCTCGGCAATGATGTCGTAAGTCAGTCCGTCGATCTTGATATCCATCTGGATGGCAGTAATGCCCTTGCGGGTGCCGCCCACCTTGAAGTCCATATCGCCGTGGAAGTCCTCCACGCCCTGGATGTCCAGCATGGTCATCCAGCGGTCGCCCTCGGTGATCAGGCCGCAGGAGATGCCGGCGACAGGTGCCTTGATGGGCACACCGGCATCCATCAGGGCCAGCGTAGAGCCGCAGATGGAAGCCTGGGAGGTGGAGCCGTTGGAACTCAGCACCTCAGAGACACAGCGGATGGTGTAGGGGAACTCCTCCAGAGAGGGCAGCACCGGCACCAGAGCGCGCTCTGCCAGAGCGCCGTGGCCGATCTCGCGGCGGCCGGGGCTGCGGGGTGCGCGGGCCTCGCCCACAGAGTACGGCGGGAAATTGTAGTGATGGATGTAGCGCTTGGTCTGCTCGTCGGTCAGGTCATCCATGAGCTGGTTGTCCTTGGTGCCGCCCAGGGTGCAGGTGGTCAGCACCTGGGTCTGGCCGCGGGTGAACATACCGGAGCCATGCACGCGGGGCAGGATGCCCACTTCGGCAGCCAGCGGACGGATCTCGTTGATGCCGCGGCCATCCACACGCTTGCCCTCGTCCAGCAGCCAGCGGCGCACGACGAACTTCTGCATCTTGTAGCTGACCAGATCCAGATCCGCGTCGGTCAGGTCGGGATACTCCTCGGCGATCTTGTCCATGATGGGGCGCAGAGCGGCGTCACGCACGTTCTTGTCGTCGGTATCCATAGCAGCCTTGAAGTCGTCCAGATACTTGTCCTGAATGGCGTGGTACACGTCCATATCCAGACCCACCACCTGGAAGTCGATCTTCGGCTTGCCGCGCTCGGCCACAATGCCGTTGATGAACTCGATGATCTTCTTGATCTCCACGTGAGCAGCCTTGATGGCGTTCAGCATGGTGTCTTCGTCCACCTCGTTGGCACCGGCCTCGATCATCACGATCTTGTCCATGGTGGCGGCAACGGTCAGGGCCAGGTCACTGACCTTGCGCTGCTCCTGGGTGGGGTTCAGGACGATCTCGCCGTCCACCAAGCCCACCTGCACACCGCCGATGGGGCCCTTCCAGGGGATCTCGGACACAGCGGTGACCAGAGAAGCACCGATCATACCGGCGATCTCAGGGCTGCAGTCGGGGTCCAGGCTCATCACGGTCATGGTGATGCAGACATCGTTGCGCATTTCCTTGGGGAACAGCGGGCGCATGGGGCGGTCCACCACGCGGCTGGTCAGGATGGCGCGCTCACCGGGGCGGCCCTCACGGCGCATAAAGCTGCCGGGAATGCGGCCTGCGGCATAGAGCTTTTCCTCATACTCCACATTCAGGGGGAAGAAATCCACACCTTCACGGGGCTTGGGGCTCATGACCACGTTGCACATCACGCAGGTCTCACCGTAGCGGATCAGGGCGCTTGCGTTGGACAGACCGCACATCTTGCCCATCTCGGCTTTGAACGGACGGCCAGCCAGCGTAGTCTCGTAGACCTTGTAGTTTTCAAAGGTCTCTTTGCGGGAACCAAATTCAATTGCCATTTGGTTTTGCCTCCTTTGTCCTTTTGCGTTATATCTTCCAAAAGGCAGCTGCAGGCGCATCATAGCAATAAATCCAGCGTCCGTGCCAGCAGCACAGGCGTTCGATTTACTGCTGCAACACGCAGCAGCGGCCTGTTGTTCCTCAAAAAAGAGCAAAGGGCAGGCACCAATGCGGTACCTGCCCTCTGTTTTCTATTACTTACGCAGACCCAGAGTTGCGATCAGGGCACGGTAACGCTCGATGTCCTTCTTCTGGAGGTAGGCCAGCAGATTGCGGCGGCGGCCAACCATCTTCATCAGACCACGGCGGCTGTGGTGATCGTTAGGGTTCTTCTTCAGATGCTCGTTCAGCTCATTGATGTGAGCGGTCAGCAGAGCAACCTGAACCTCGGGGGAGCCAGTATCCTTCTCGGTCAGAGCGACTTTGGCCATAACTTCCTGCTTGTTCATAGTAACAGTACCTCTTTATTAAAATTTTATTTGCCGTCGGCACAGCAGCGGGAAAACGGTACTCCCAAGCGGGCATACTCCCAGCCCCGTGCCGCGGTAACATGGCTAGTATAACAGAACTGCGTGCAAATTGCAAGGAAAATATTATGGATTTTTCTTGTGCATTCTGCCCACAGTTTCCTCTCAGCGGGCAAAGTATTCCTGTGCCCGCTTTGCAGCGTGATCGATGCAGTCCCGCAGCTGATCCAACGTATCAAACTTTTTGCTGGGGCTCAGGTAAGCGTGGAACTCCACCACCGGGTCGGTGCCGTACAGATCCCCGGAGAAGCCGGGAATGAAGGTCTCACAGGTCACCTTGCTTTCGTCGGAGTTGACGGTGGGCCGGGTGCCCAGCCCCGTGGCCGAAGGATACCAGGTATCCCCGATCTTCGTGCGGGTGATGTAGATGCCGAAACGGGGCATCTGGAAACCCTCCGGATAGATCTGGTTGATGGTGGGCACCCCCAGCGTGCGGCCCAGCCCGGCCCCGTGCTGTACCGCAAAGCGGATGGCGTAGGGCATGCCCAGCATGGCGTTGGCCGCCGGGATGTCTCCGCCTTCCAGTGCCGTGCGGATGCGGGTGGAAGACACGGGCTTTTCCTCAAACTGGGTCATGGGCACCACCACGACCTCCACCCCAAGGGGCTCACAGAGCTTTTTGAGCAGTTCCGGCGTTCCGGCCGCTTTGACGCCAAAGGTAAAGTTCTCGCCGCAGAACAGGGCGCGGGCATGGCAGTCCTGCACAATGCCGTAAACGAACTGTTCCGGGGTCATGGCACGGATCTCCTCAAACTCCGGGCAGAGATAATACTCCACCCCAAGGCTCTCCACAAGGGCGTGCTTATCCTCCGTGGCAAGCAGGCGGCGGCCCTTCATCCGGCTGTCTGCAGGCAGCTTGAAGGTGAACAGGGCCGGAGCCGCGCCGTGGACCCGGGCCCATTCCACAGCACCCTCAATGACGGCCCTATGGCCGATATGGATGCCGTCAAAAAAACCCATGGCAACGGCGGTGCCGCCCTCATGTTCCAGCGCCAGCGGCGCAAGAGATGAAACGATTTGCATTGGTCGTCAGCTCCGTTCAACAAACAGTTTTTCCACTTTGAGTACCCCTTTTACCACATTGGCAAGGCCCAGAAACTGCCCGGAAGCATTGCGCACCCGGTAGCGGCCATCGGCGGCGGGGTAGCGGCTGGTGGGACAGCCGTTGTACAGATGCTGCTCCACCCAGGGTTCCACCACCAGCAGCGGCAGGGAACTGAACACGCTTTCCACCGGCAGCATCAGGGCCTGCAAAGCCTCCGGGCCTGCATCCTTTGCCGCCTGGATCTCCTCCAGTGTGTGGGCATCGGCCTCGGTGTAAACACCGGCGGCAATGCGGCGCAGGGCGCTCATGGTGCCCTTCTGCCCCATGGCGGCGGCAATGTCCTCCAGCAGCACCCGGATATAGGTGCCCTTGGAGCAGGTCACGGTCAGGGTGTACTCATTTTCCGCCGGGCTGCCGCCGTACTCGATGTTCAGGATCTCGATGGGCCGGGCCTTGCGCTCCACGGTCACACCCTCCCGGGCCAGTTTGTACAGCGGCTGACCGTTGATCTTGACCGCCGAATACATGGGCGGCGTCTGCATCTGGGGCCCGATGAACTGCGGCAGCACCGCCAGCAGCTCGGCCTCCCCTGCCGTGACCGGAGCAGTTTCCAGCACGATGCCGGTGATATCTCCGGTATCGGTGCGGGCGCCCAGCTTCAGCACGGCGCGGTAGGCTTTGGTGTGGTCCAGCTGCAGGTCCACCGCCTTGCTGGCTCCGCCGCAGAACACCGGCAGCACACCGGTGGCCATGGGGTCCAGCGTTCCGCTGTGGCCCAGCTTCCGGGTGCCCAGAATGCCCCGCAGCTTTGCAATCACATCAAAGCTGGTC
The DNA here is from genome assembly GCA_963612415.1 of bacterium. Taxonomy (GTDB): domain Bacteria; phylum Bacillota; class Clostridia; order Oscillospirales; family Ruminococcaceae; genus Faecalibacterium. The sequence goes on from CAVDVT010000031.1 coordinate 7,585, forward strand.
CAGTCCATGGGTTTGTCAACAATGAGAATGCCCTGCATCATGCTTCCTCCTGAGGTGCGTCCAGAATGGCTTCCACCTCCGAGAGGATGGCGCTTTTGGCGTTGTCCAGGTTGCCCAGCAGCTCACAGCCCGCCGCGCGGGTGTGGCCGCCGCCGCCCAGACGCCGGGCAATGGCACAGGCGTCCACACCGTTGGCGGTGCGCACGCTGATGCGGTAGCTGCCGCCGGGCTGCTGGCGCAGGGTCAGGCCCACTTTCACTCCCTCGATGCTGATGGGCAGGCCGGTCAGTTCTTCCAGATCGGCGGGGTCTACCCTGCTCTGCTCGATCTCATCCCGGGTGAGGTAGATCAGGGCACAGCGGCCATCCAGATGATACTCCAGATGGTTGCGGGCGATCCGCTCCGCCTCCATCCGCTCCCGGGGCTTGGTGTCGAACAGCAGGGTGTTCAGCTCCTCCACATGGGCACCGGCCTCCATGAGCTTAGCCGCAACGACGTGGGTGTTCGCCTTGGTGGAACTGAACTTGAAGCAGCCTGTGTCGGTGGACAGGCCGGTGTACAGGCAGTCGGCAATGTGGGGAGTGATCTCCACACCCATGGCACAGATCACCTCATACAGCAGCTCGGCCGCTGCGGCGGCGCTGCCGTCCAGCAGGGTAAAGTCCGCATAGCCGCTGTTGCCTGCGTGGTGGTCGATGCACAGATCCACGTGGCGGGTGTACTGGGGCACACCATTGCCCTCGCCAAAAAGCTGGACACTGGCAACATCCACAGCCACCACGGTCTTGGGTTCAAATTCGCCCTTGAACAGGCGGGGGTTGGTAAATGCGTACCGGCCGGGAATGGCGTCGGCGCAAAGCACGGCGGCGTGTTTTTCCAGTGCGATCAGCGCGTAGTAGAGCGCGCTGCCGCAGCCAACGGTATCTCCATCCGGGTTTTTGTGGCACAGAATCAAAATGTTGTCCGCAGCAAGAAGCTTTTGCGCCATCTGCTGCACATTCAGCTGTTCTGTCATCCCATGATCCATCCTTTCCGCAGGGCTGATTACTCCTCGGTCTCGTCCGGCTGGCTGGGTTCAGCGTCGCCGTTCACATTCAGCGTGCGGAGCAGCTCATTGATGTGGGCTGCATAGGCGGCACCATCATCTTCCACAAAGATGAAACGCGGTGCCTTGCGGATGTGCATTTTTTTGCTGACCTCGGTGCGCACATGGCCTGCGGCGCGGTTCAGCGCTTCAATGGCGGGCTTCGGGCCGTCTTCCCGGCCCATCACGCTCACATAGACCTTTGCAACATCCAGATCCGGCGTCACATCCAGACGGGTGACGGTCAGCAGGCCGCCCTCCAGGCGCGGGTCCTTCAGCCGTCCGATGATGGCAATGACCTCACGCTTCATATCCTGGGCCAGACGCCCCATATTTTTCTGAGACATTCAGTTTCTCCTCTAAAGAAAACACGTTTGTCACCGTCCGGACGGACGGTGACAAGTGTTTTATCCAATCTTAGTCGCGGTATTCTTCCATCTTGAAGGCTTCGTACACGTCGCCTTCCTTGACGTCCGCAAACTTTGCCAGCGTAACGCCGCACTCGTAGCCCTCGGCCACTTCCTTGGCGTCGTCCTTGAAGCGCTTCAGGGATGCGATCTCGTCCTCGGTGATGACGATGCCGTCACGGACGACGCGCACCTTGCTGTCGCGGGTGATCTTGCCGCTGGTCACACGGCAGCCTGCAACGGTGCCGACGTTGGAGATCTTGTAGACCTGACGGACCTGCAGCTCGCCCAGAGAGACCTCGCGGAACTTGGGAGCCAGCATGCCCTTCATAGCGTCGGTGACATCGTTGATGGCATCGTAGATGACGCGGTACATCCGCATTTCCACGTTGGTGGCAGCAGCTTCTTCCTTGGCCACGTTGTCGGGGCGGACGTTGAAGCCGATGATGATGGCGTTGGAAGCATCGGCCAGATCGACGTCAGACTTGCTGATGGCGCCGACACCGGCATGGATGACGCGGACGCGCACCTCGTCGTTGGAGATCTTCTCCAGGCTCTGCTTGACAGCCTCGGCAGAACCCTGCACGTCGGCCTTGACCACGATGGCCAGTTCCTTCATATCATTCTGAGCCATCTGGCTGAACAGGTTATCCAGAGTGACCTTCTGGAAGGCGGAGAACTGCTTCTCCTTGGCGGCAGCAATGCGCTGCTCGGCCAGCTCACGGGCCAGACGCTCGTCGGCAACGGCCTCAAACAGGTCGCCTGCCTCGGGCACAGCGGTCAGGCCGGTGATCTCCACAGGGGTGGAGGGGCCGGCATCGGTCAGCAGCTGACCCTTGTCGCTGCGCATGGTACGCACACGGCCCACGGCGGTACCGGCAATGATAACATCACCGGCATGCAGGGTGCCGTTCTGCACCAGAATGGTAGCAATGGGGCCCTGGCCCTTGTCCAGGCGGGCCTCGACCACGGCGCCCTTGGCGCGGCGGTTGGGGTTGGCCTTCAGCTCCATGACCTCAGCTTCCAGTGCAATGCGCTCCAGCAGGTCGTTGATGCCCATGCCGGTCAGTGCGGAGACCGGGATGCAGGCCACGTCGCCGCCCCAGTCCTCGGTGATGATGCCGTACTTGGTCAGGCCTTCCATCACGCGCTCGGGGTTTGCGGTGGGCTTATCCATCTTGTTCATAGCCACGATCAGCTTGACGTTTGCAGCCTTGGCGTGGTTGATGGACTCAATGGTCTGAGGCATGATGCCGTCGTCGGCAGCGACCACCAGAACTGCGATATCGGTCATGTTGGCACCGCGGGCACGCATGGAGGTGAATGCCTCGTGGCCCGGGGTATCCAGGAAGGTGATCAGGCTGTCGTTGATCTTGACC
>CAVDVT010000032.1:0-10403 GCA_963612415.1 bacterium
CTTGTAGATCAGGCCCAGCACAGTGGCGTAAGCCACGGCCACAGCAGAAGCCTCGGTGGCGGTGAACACGCCGCCCAGGATACCGCCGATGATGATGACGATGAGCAGCAGGCTGGGGATGGCATCCAGAACGGCTTTCAGGGCTTCCTTGCCGGAGACCTTTTCCTGCACCACATAGCCGCGCTTTTTGGCCGTGATGCCGGCAAGCACCATGACGATGATGCCCCACAGGATGCCGGGCAGGTAGCCCGCCGTGAACAGGGCAGCCACCGAGACACTGCCTGCAATGGTGGAATAGACGATCATCAGGTTGGAGGGCGGGATCAGCATGCCCGTGGGTGCCGAAGCAATGTTGACAGCGGCACTGTACACGGGGTCATAGCCCTCTTTTTCTTCCATGGGACCGATGGTGCCGCCCATGGCTGCAGCAGCGGCCGCACCGGAACCGGAAATGGCACCGAACAGCATGTTGGCAATGATGTTGGTCTGGGCCAGTGCGCCGGGCATCCGGCCCGCAATGGCTTTTGCCACATTGACCAGACGCTCTGCAATGCCGCCGTTGTTCATCAGGTTGCCCGCCAGAATAAAGAACGGGATGGCGATCAGGGAAAAGGAGTTTGCACCAGCAAAAAGCCGCTGGGCGCTGGTGACAAAGGAGACCTTTGCCGGCAGCATGCAGAGCATGGCCACCGCACTGGACAGGCCCACCGAAATGCTGATGGACACGCCCATGGCCAGCATAACGACCAGCAGCACGACCATGACAATGGCAGTTTGAATGGCAAGGGTCATATCAGGCAGCCTCCTTTGCTTTGCTGAGTTCTTCCAGAATGTTGCAGATGCAGTAGAACACGATGAGGACGCCGCACACCGGGATGACCCCGTAGACCACGCCCATGGGGATGTGCAGGCTGGAATCCATGGAGACCATCTGCATCCGGGCAATGATGCTGCCGCCGTAGACCATAACACAGGCCGCAAACAGGATGGTCAGCACCTCGATCAGGATATTGACCACCGTCTTTGTTCTGCCCCGGAGCTTGTCGTTCAGGGCGGCAATGTACATGTGGTCCCGACTGCCAAAGGCATAGGTGGAGGTGATCAGCACCAGCCAGACAAAAAGATACCGGGTCAGCGCCTCGCTGAAGCTGCTGGGGCTGTTGAGCAGATACCGGGCAATGACCTGCCACAGCACCAGCAGCACCATAACGATGACCAGCCCGATGGAGGCCCATTCCACCACCTTGTTGATGGCTTGTTTGAGTTGTTTCATAGGTTTCAGGCCTCCCTTTCCTTGATGGCCATTACTTTGTCGTACACTTCACGGGTCATCTCGGAGCGGTTGGCGATGCTCTCCAGCAGCGGCATGCACCGCTCGCGGAAGGCTTCGATGTCTGCCTCCACAAAGATGACGCCATGCTCATTCAGGACTGCCTTGGCATCCTCGATATTCTGATCCCAGGCTTCAAACTCCACTTCCATGGATTCCTTCATCAGGCGGCGGAAGGCGGCACGGGTGTCGTCGTCCATTTCATCCAGAAAATCCTTGTTGGCCACCACCACGTCGGTCATGACCAGATGGTTGGTGTAGCTGAAATAGGGAGCGATCTCGTAGTGCTTGAAGTTGTTGTACACCACCTCGGAGTTCTCGCCGCCCTCAATGACGTGCTGCTGCACGGCGGCATAGACCTCGCTCTGGCCCATGGCAATGCCCACGCCGCCCATCAGGTCGATCATCTGGATGTAGGTGTCGGAGTCCTGCACACGGATCTTATAGCCTTTCAGGTCCTCGGGCTTGGTGATGGGCTTGTCGGTGTAGATGTGCCGCGCGCCGGAGGTGTACAGGGTGGCCACCTCAAAGTTGAATTTATCGGTGGTGGCAAACAGCGGGTCAAACACGCCCTCCCGGGCGGCGGTCTCCATCTGCTCCAGACTGTCGTAGAGGTAGGGGGCCGCAATAATGGCAAAGTCGCTGTTGTAGCTTTCCGGCACCGACATGGGCACCACGGCCAGCTGCAGCGCACCGGTGCGGATCATCTCGGTCACAGGGCCCTGATCGCCCAGAACGCCGTTGGGGTAGATCTCCACCTCATAGCGGCCGTTGGTGGCCTGTTTGAACTTTTCGCCAAAGTCAGCCAGGGCAATGTATTCTGCATGAGTCTCCGGCTGGTTGAATGCCACCCGGATGATGGTGGTCTTTTCGCCGTTTTCTCCGGTGCTGCCGCAGCCGGTCAGGCTCCCGGCCGATGCCGCAAGGGCAGCTGCACCCATCACCTTGAGAAAGGTGCGGCGGTCGATTTTTTTCTTCACGATCGATTCTCCTTTTTCCGCACAGGCAGCATCACAGCGCCAGAACTTCGTTCCACTTTTCTTCCGCCACCGGAATGCCCAGCGCAAGGTTCTCGGCACGGCTGCGGTGTTCACCCAGACCCGGGCAGCGCACCTCAGCGCCCTCCTTCACAGGCTGGCTGGAAGCCACATCGGCGGCAATGGCGTCCACAATGGCATCGGTCTCAGCAGCAGACTGGAACTTGGTGGGGTCAATGGCGATCATGATCTGGGTCAGGCCGATCTCATCCCCGAAGGTGCCGATCTTTGCCACCGAGTTTGCGTTGGTCAGAACGGTGGCGATCATGTCCAGCAGGATGGAAAGGCCGCTGCCCTTCCAGTAGCCAATGGGGATCATCCGGCGGGTCTTTTCAATGGCGGCGGGGTCGGTGGTCAGATTGCCGTCCTCGTCGTAGCCGCCCACCACCGGCAGCTGCTTGCCGGCCAGACGGGTGGTCTCCAGCTTGCCATAGCTGAACTGACTCAGGGCGCAGTCCACCATGATATGCTCACCGTTGGAGCGGGGCACCGCAAGGATCAGGGGGTTGTTGCCAATGTGGTTATCCTTGGCGCCCCATGCGGGCATATTGGGGCAGGTGTTGGACCAGCAGATACCGATGCAGCCCTGATCTGCGGCCTGCCAGCCGTAGGTGCCGCCCCGCATCCAGTGGTTGTTGTTGCCCAGTGCCACCAGACCAATGCCGTTCTGTTTTGCCAGCTCCACGGCCCGGTCCATGGCGCGCTTGGCGTTCAGGGGGCCAAAGCCGCGGTGGCCGTCCCACCGCTCCATGGCACCGAAGCTTGCCACGCACTCCGCCTCGGCGGCGGGGTCGATCTCGCCCTTGCGCAGGTAGTTGACCGCCACCGGGAAGCGGTTCAGGCCATGGCTGAACACACCGGCCAGACTGTTCTGGGCAAAGATCTCTGCCGCATCGTGGGCACGGTCGGCAGAAAAGCCGTATTTCTTCAGCACACGCTCAAACTCAGCCAGCATCGTCTCATAAGGAACTCTCATACTCTCTTTTCCTCCTGTTTTTCAGCTCTTACAGCGAATCCACGCGGACTTTCAGCACGATCTTCTTCACATCTTCGGGGGCGTCCATCATGCAGCAGGGGCGGTGGACATCCTCCGGGAAGAAGACTGCATAGCAGCCGTCGGTCATGGGCAGCATGATCTCATGCACGTCACTGCGCTCTTTATAATACAGCACGTCGCTGCTGTCAAGGTTATCTTCCAGCACGGCACCGTCCTTGCAGTCGGGGTAGAAGCCAATGAGTTCGTGGCCGTGGACCATATACTGCACATCGATGTACTGGCGGTGGACTTCCGGGCGCTTGGTCTCTTTGGGGCCGGTGGTGATCTCGTTTATCTGGAGGATCAGCTTGTCGCCATCGATGGGGTACTTGCCGTGGTGCATCTCGCTGACATCGGTATTGCGCAGGATGTCCAGTGCCTTGCGGATCACGGGGGTGTAGGCGGTCTCGGTCTCTTTGGCATGGATGTTGCCGTAAATCATATTCGTTCTCCTTATTCCTGACGGGTTCCTTGCTTCTCTATCGTTTTGCAATCGATTGCATTCTTTGCAATTCATAGATTACACACTTTTGGCCCAGTTTTCAATTCGCATATTCGACAATTATATATCATTCTTTTTGTGCAGGTCTGCCAAGTTCTGCAACAACTTCCGTATTTTATGGCAATCGATTTCTGTTTTTGGTTCAAAAAAGCCCCCGGAAAGGCTTTCAGCAGGCCCTTCCGGGGGATGACCGTGTTTCAGGATTCAGGTGCTTTCCCGCTGGATGATCTCGGTCAGCAGCATCAGCTTGTGGCTCACGGGGCGGTCCTGCAGCACATCCAGCAGCATATTGGCTGCCGCAAGGCTCACTTCGCCCAGTTTGTTGTCCAGCGTGGTCAGGGCCGGGGTGCAGAGCTGGCCGTACAGGGTGTTGTCCACGCCGATCACGGCCACCTGTTCCGGCACAGTGATGCCCTGCCGCTTCAGCTCCTGAACGCAGCCAATGGCCAGCATATCGGTGGCGCAGAGGATGCCGTCCACCTCCGGCATCTGCTTCAGCAGTTCTGCAGTCTCGCAGCGGCCCCGCTCCACAGAGCTGCGGGGCCCGGTGGTGCCATCCACTTCCGCATAGATGGAATGGCCCTCCCACTTCAGCCCGCTGCGGAGCATTCCGGTGCAGAAGCCCCGGTTCTTTTTTTCGTTGGCAGGCGTGGCCACGTCCATCAGGTAGGCAAGGTTTTTCCTTCCCTTTTGGGTCAGCAGGGCCACACATTCTTCGGTGCCGCGTTCTTCATCGATCAGAACGCTGTAGGTATTGGGCAGATCCAGCGCCCCGTTCACAATGACCACCGGAATGCCGGAAAGGTGCTGCTCTACGCTCTGCTTCACTTCTTCCGTGCCGAACATGGAGCCGATGAAGATAGCTCCCTCCACCCGGCGCTGCTCCAGGATCTCGATATACTTTGCCTTCCGGCTGCTGTCGGCCCCGGTGCTGAAGGTGATGCAGGTGTAACCCTGCCGGGTCATCTCCTGCTCAATGACATAGGCCGACTCGGTGTGGTGGGACACCCGGATATCCTCAATGAGGATGCCGATAAAGCGGGACGCCTGCGTGACCAGTCCCCGCGCCGCCACATCCGGCGTGTAGTTGTATTCATCCAGCAGCTTCTGCACCCGTTTGCGGGTGCTTTCCTTGATGCCGGCCTTATTGTTGATGACGCGGGACACCGTGCTGGCCGAAACGCCTGCCTCCCGTGCAATGTCGTAGATGGTCATACTCTGCCCTCCCCCATGCAGTCCGCATTTTTCTGCAACCATTATAGCAAACGATTGCAAAAATGGCAAGATAGAGCATAAAAACAGGGGATGCCCCGCCGGGAGTCATCCCCTGTTTTACAGCATATCACCGGTTTTCCACGCGCTGTGCAAGGCGGGGGAACCGTTTTTCCTTTTCGTCGTCTTTCTCGGAGTCCTCTGCCGGAGCCACCGGGGTCAGGCGCACTTCCGTTACGCGGCGGCGGGCGGTGCGGGTGACCACACCATCGTACTCGCCCAGCGTGAACCGGTCGCCGACTTTGGGCAGGTGGCAGGTCTTTTCCTGCACCAGACCATTGACCGTGTTGGAGTCGATATCCTCATCCTCCGGCAGATCCAGCGTCTCGTACAGGTCGTCCACGCTGGCCGAGCCGGCCACCAGCCAGCTGCCGTCCGACTGCTTGCGGAAATCCTCGGTCACTTCGTCGTGTTCGTCCCAGATCTCGCCCACCAGTTCTTCCAGAATGTCTTCCAGCGTGATGATGCCCTCGGTGCCGCCGTACTCGTCCACCACCACAGCCATATGGTGATGCTGCTCCCGCAGGGTGCGCAGCAGCTGGGAGATCTGGGTGGAACCGGTGGTATACAGGGTGGGGGCGATCATATCCTCCAGCTTGCTCTCCTTTTTCAGGCGGGCAAGGTAGAAATCCTTTTCATGTACCACACCAATGATGTTGTCGATGGTGCCATGATAGACCGGCAGACGGGAGTAGCCCGACTCTGCAAAGGTCTGTGCCACCTCGTCCAGCGGGGTGTCATCCTCCACAGCCACCACATCCACGCGGGGGGTCAGGATCTCCTCCACTTCCACATCGTCAAACTCAATGGCGCTGCGGATCAGCTCGCTCTCCCGGTCGGTCAGCTCACCGTCGTTCTCGGCCTCGCTGACCATGGTCATCAGCTCGCCTTCGGTGATGGTGTCGCTCTCGCCGCTGTGGACAAAATGGCTCAGCAGCTTTTTCCACTGGCTGAACAGCCAGGTCAGCGGGGTCAGCACCACCATCAGCACGCTCAGAATGGGCGAGACCATGGTGGCCACCTTTTCCGGCATCTCCTTTGCAAGGCTCTTGGGGGTCACCTCGCCAAAGATCAGCACCACCACCGTCAGCACAATGGTGGACACCGTTGCGCCCCGCTCGGCCCCCAGCATCCGGCTGAACAGGATGGTGCCGATGGAAGCGGCCGCGATGTTCACGATGTTGTTGCCGATCAGGATCGACGAGAGGAGCTTGTCGTACTGTTCTGCCATGGCCAGCACACGGGCGGCAGAAGTGTCGCCGTCCTCTGCGCGGCTTTTCAGGCGGATCTGATTCAGGGAGGAAAATGCGGTCTCGGAGGCGGAGAAGAAGGCGGAGAATGCCACCAATACCACCAGCGCCACCCAGAGCGTCATACTGCCATCGTCCATAAAAAGGGAAATCACACTCAACTTTCTTTTTTGTAATATCAAAAATGTGCTTTCCACCGTGGCTGTTCCGCGATGAAAAGCACATCAATGTTACTAGCTATAATACCATATTCTGCACCCCCGTGCAAGCATTCTGCCCGCACTCTCGTACAAAACTGGTAAAATGATCGTAAATCAGCGCAGCACAAGGGCCGTGCCGTCGTAATCCACGGTCAGGACTGCGCCCTCGGCGTAGCTGCCCTGAATGATGGCCTTGGCGATCAGGGTCTCCACCCGGCTCTGGATGAACCGCTTGATGGGACGGGCACCATAGACGCTGTCGTAGGAAGAATCGATGATGAAGTCCTTGGCGGCGGTGGTGACCTCCAGCTTCAGGTGCTTGCCCTCGTCCATCCGCTTGCGCAGATCGGCCAGCTGCAGATCCACGATCTTCCTGGTCTCGTCCTTGGTCAGGCTCTTGTAGTAGACGATCTCATCCAGACGGTTCAGGAACTCGGGGCGGAACTTGGACTTCAGCAGCAGATCGATCTGCTGGCGGGCCTCCGCGCTCAGCTCATTGGAGCCGTTTGCACGGCGCTGCTCCAGATCGTTCAGGATGATGTCACTGCCCAGGTTGGAAGTCAGGATGATGACCGTGTTCTTGAAGTCCACGGTACGGCCCTGACTGTCGGTGATGCGGCCGTCGTCCAGCACCTGAAGCAGAATGTTGAAGACATCGGGGTGGGCCTTTTCCACCTCATCGAACAGCACCACGCTGTACGGTTTGCGGCGGACGGCCTCGGTCAGCTGACCGCCTTCCTCGTAGCCCACGTATCCCGGAGGCGCACCGATCAGGCGGCTGACGCTGAACTTCTCCATATACTCCGTCATATCGATCCGGACCATGTTCCGCTCATCGTCGAACAGGGCCTGTGCCAGCGCCTTGGCCAGCTCGGTCTTGCCCACACCGGTGGGGCCCAGGAACAGGAAGCTGCCGATGGGCCGGTTGGGGTTGGCAATGCCGGCACGGCTGCGCAGGATGGCCTCGCTGACCTTGGTCACAGCTTCATCCTGACCGATGACCCGCTGATGCAGCACATCGTCCAGATGCAGCAGCTTCTCGCGCTCACCCTCCACCAGCTTTTCCACCGGGATGCCGGTCCAGCGGGCCACGATGCGGGCGATCTCCTCGTCGGTCACGCGGTCACGCAGCAGGCTGTCCTCTTTCTTGGCGGCAGCGATCTTTTCTTCTTCCTCCAGCTGTTTCTGCAGCTGAGGCAGTTTGCCGTATTTCAGCTCAGCGGCCTTGTTCAGGTCGTACTCGCGCTGGGCCTTTTCAATGGCGGCATTGGTCTGCTCGATCTGCTCCCGCAGGCTCTGCACCTTGCCAATGGCGTTCTTCTCGTTCTCCCACTTTGCCTTCATGCTGCGGAACTTGTCCTGCAGTTCGGCCAGTTCCTTTTCCAGCTCATGCAGGCGGCTCTGGCTCAGGGCGTCGGTCTCCTTTTTCAGGCTGACCTGCTCGATCTGCAGCTGGGTGATGCGGTGGGCCAGATCGTCCATCTCGCTGGGCATGCTGTCCATCTCGGTCTTGATCATGGCGCAGGCTTCATCCACCAGGTCAATGGCCTTATCGGGCAGGAAGCGGTCGGTGATATAGCGGTCCGAGAGGGTGGCAGCGGCGATCAGGGCATTGTCGCTGATCTTGACGCCGTGGAACACCTCATAGCGCTCCTTCAGGCCGCGCAGGATGGAGATGGTGTCCTCCACCGTGGGCTCATCCACCTGCACCGGCTGGAACCGACGTTCCAGTGCAGGGTCTTTTTCGATATACTGGCGGTACTCGTCCAGCGTGGTGGCACCGATGCAGTGCAGCTCACCGCGGGCCAGCATGGGCTTGAGCAGGTTGCCTGCATCCATGGCGCCGTCGGTCTTGCCTGCGCCCACAATGGTGTGCAGCTCATCGATAAAGAGGATGATCTTGCCCTCGCTCTTTTTGACCTCATTCAGCACGCTCTTGAGGCGTTCCTCAAACTCACCGCGGTACTTTGCACCGGCCACCAGAGCGCCCATGTCCAGGCTGAACACAGTGCGGTCTTTCAGGTTCTCGGGCACATCGCCGCGCACGATCCGCTGGGCAAGGCCCTCGGCAATGGCGGTCTTGCCAACGCCCGGCTCACCGATCAGGCAGGGGTTGTTCTTGGTTTTCCGGGACAGGATGCGGATGACATTGCGGATCTCCTGATCACGGCCGATGACGGGGTCCAGCTTCTGTTTGCGGGCCAGATCCACCAGATCCTGCCCGTACTTCTGCAGCGCGTTATAGGTGTCCTCGGGGTTGTCGTTGGTCACACGCTGGTTGCCGCGCACGGCAGTCAGCTGCTGCAAAAAGACATCCTTTTTGATGTTGAACGCCCGGAACAGCTCGGTGGCGTTCTGGGTGGGTTCGTCCAGCAGGCCCAGGAAGACATGCTCCACGCTGATGTAGTCATCCTTCATGGCCTTGGCCTCGCGGGCGGCAGCGCTCAGCACCTTGTCCGCAGCCTGCGAGATATAAACCTTGTCGGGGTCACGGCCGGAGCCGGACACCCGGGGCAGTGCCGAAAGTTTTTCGGCCACAGCAGCGGCAAAGCTGCCCGGGTCCACGTTCATCTTCTGCAGAAGCTGCGGGATCAGGCCCTGCTCCTGCGAAGCCAGTGCATGGAGCAGATGCTCCGGTTCCAGCGCATTGTGTTGGTATTCCACAGCCAGCTGCTGGGCAGCCTGCAGAGCTTCCAGCGTTTTCTGGGTATATTGATTGGTATTCATAGAATCAACCTCCATTCGTACCGGAATGTTTGTTCAGCAGTCTCGCAGATCGTTTGCCAGTTCTCTATTAGCACTCTATCTGCTAGACCGCTAAAAATATACTCCAAACACCCTGCTTTGTCAATAGGCTTTGCCGGGGAAGTACGATAATTCACAAATTGTTTGCACTTTTGCCCAAAACAGAAAACCCTCCCGGTCAAAGCCATCTGCTTCGACTGGGAGGGTGCTGCTGTCAGATATTTTATGCCACCACAGCGTTTTCCGTCAGGGCGCTGGACACGGCATCCATCAGCGCCACCATGGTGCAGTAGTTGGCGCCATAGGTCTCGGTGTAGGCGGAGTAGGTGTCGATCTGCTCCTGGGTGGGCACGATGTCCATTGCCTCGGCCACAGCCTGATAGATCAGGGCCTGCTTGGCGTAGGTGGTGATGCTGTCGCTCATGGCGTCCAGCAGGGCATCGGCACTCTCATAGCCTGCGGCAGCCTGCAAAAAGCTGTCCAGATCATAGCCATAGTAATTTGCCATGGTGTAGTAGTAGTTCAGGCACTGGTTCACCTCGTAGTCGGTGACCTCCTTGGGCAGTTCCTTGAAGGTGGAGTTGGCCAGCAGGTAGTTCATCACGGCGTCGTTGAGGTTGTCGTTGTAGAGCAGCTTCTGGTACAGGGCGCGCAGGTCTTCCACCGAGTGGACATCATCGCTTGCGCCGTAGTTCTCGTCCACCCAGCTGTCGGTCAGCTCAGGCAGGACGTCCTCGCTGATGTAGTTCAGGGTCACGGAGAAGACCGCCTTTTTGCCGCTGAGGACCACCGTGTTGCCGTCGGCATCGGTGGAATCGCTGTAACCGTCCGGGAAGGTGACATTGACATCAAAGGTCTCACCGGGGGTGTGGCCCACGATCTGATCCTCAAAACCGTCGATGAAACTGCCGCTGCCCAGCGTCAGGCTGTAACCGCTGTATGTGCCGCCGCTGAAGGCCACGCCATCCACAGAACCGGCATAGTCGATATTCACGGTGTCACCGTCGGCAGCTGCACGGTCGGTCACCTGC